>NZ_JAMQWD010000041.1:0-49087 GCF_024744415.1 Vibrio sp. RM-41-2B
TATATAGCCCTCATCGTGCTTAACGGTGACGAAATGCGACACTAGCTCAGTTGGTAGAGCGCAACCTTGCCAAGGTTGAGGTCACGAGTTCGAACCTCGTGTGTCGCTCCAATATATAGCCTTCATCGTGCTTAACGGTGACAAAAGCGACACTAGCTCAGTTGGTAGAGCGCAACCTTGCCAAGGTTGAGGTCACGAGTTCGAACCTCGTGTGTCGCTCCAGTTTCTTTTTTATAAATGAAAGCAAAGCCTTCATCATCAACAACGATGAAGCACTCGGACGCGGGGTGGAGCAGCTTGGTAGCTCGTCGGGCTCATAACCCGAAGGTCGTCGGTTCAAATCCGGCCCCCGCAACCAAATACAAGACGATAGATTGAATGTTTATTTATTAGCACAATCCTAAGTCGTCGACGGATGCGCCGCTTGATTCAATTCCTGCTTCTCGCAACCAATCACATCGCTCTTTTCATAATGCTGCGAAGCATGAATCCCCAAAAACTAAATTTTATCCGCATCATATGATGTCGGACGATTTCGTTTGTGTTTAAAACACGATATGAATCGGCTGGCGTACAAGCATGATGAGGTTCTGCATGTTTTATCTACTTTAATTAACAGAGTTATCCACATACGTCGTTCTGTGGATAAGTTAGTTGATAAAGTGTTTTTAGCTTGACTTTTTGCGATGGAGAAGAAAGATCTTTTCGCTGAAGGAAAGTCGAAATAATAACGAAATATTGATTAAGTCTTTGTTAAACAAGAGAAAAATAAGTTTTTTGTCGGATCGGATACGTTAAAATACGATCATTAACTGGTATTTTTTTGATCCTAGTCATTTCTCCAAGCTGTGTTTAACTTTTTTCTGCTAGCTTGTTTTTCTTGAATCTCAAATTTTTTTCCACATTACAAAATTGAGAACAAGGTCATGAATTGAACATGTAAAAGTGCTTTCAATCTCTTGCATATAGACTACGCACTATGCGTCTCTTGGTAGCCCCTTCTCGACTATTCTTATTAAGCGCTGCTTTTTCGTCTCTGTAGATGCTTTATTCTCAATGGGGAGTTGATTAAGTTGCTCGGCCAAAGCCCATTTGATGTGTTCATCAAGTAATTTATTTTCACCTTGTCGACTTTCTAACGCATCAATGACTCGTTGACTGTATTCTGCATTACCAAGTGCGACAGCAATATTACGCAGCCACTGTATATGACCAATGCGACGAATAGCGGAGCCTTCCATATTTTTTAGAAAAGTCGCTTCATCCCAGTTAAACATGTCTACGAGATCCGGGTTTTTGAAACTATCGCGACGATGGAAATCACTCTGCTCCGTTATGTCGGCGTAGCGATTCCATGGGCAAACCAATTGGCAGTCATCACAGCCATAAATGCGGTTACCCATTGGCTTGCGAAACTCTTCAGGGATCACGCCATCGAACTCGATGGTGAGGTAAGAGATGCAGCGTCTAGCATCAACAACTTTGTCTTCAACGATGGCTTGTGTTGGGCATGAGGTAATGCATGCTTTGCATTTACCGCACTGATCAACGCTTGGCTCGTCAACGGGAAGTGGCAAGTCGATAAGTAACTCGCCTAAAAAGAACCACGAGCCACAGTCTTGATCTAAAATCAGGGAATGTTTCCCTGTCCAGCCTAAGCCCGCTTTTTGGGCGAGTGGTCGCTCCAATATTGGTGCGGAGTCGACGAAAGGTCGGTAACCATACTGACCAACTTCTTGTTCAATAAGTTTGCCAAGTTTATTCAGTTGTTTTCTGACGAGCTTGTGATAATCACGCCCTAATGCATAGCGACTAATATAGGCATGATTTTTATTCGCTAGGTTTGAAGCGAATTGTGCTTCTGGTGGTAGGTAGTCCATCCGAACGCTGATCACACGAACGGTTCCCGGGAGTAGCTCATTGGGTCTAGCTCGCATCATACCGTGACGAGCCATCCAGTCCATTGAGCCGTGATAACCTGCATCGAGCCATTTTTGCAGTGCGGCTTCATGCTCACTCAGATCAACGTCGCAGATCCCAACTTTTTGGAAGCCGAGCTCTTTTCCCCAAATTTTGATTTGTTGTGCGAGTTGTTCGTAGTTCATGCTAACCACCGGAATAAAAGGGGGGCGGATCTTAACGGATCTCTGGCTTTGGTGCTACCCAGTTAGGGACGTTTTTGATGCTGTGAATACTACTTATTGAAGTCATTTGCATATATTCTAAATCTAGGTCGATACTAAGGTGATTAAGATACCGTTCCTTGGATACTTTTTTCGCACATATGACATTTGAAAGCTTGTCTCTCAAAACCAACACGGTTTACTATTCCTGTTCTTTTGATTTTTATATAGTCAACGATCATTAGTTAGAGAAGCATCAATGAGCACGAAACAATTCAATTTAAAAGATGAGCACGAAACGGTTGCACTAGGTACCGCTCTGGCTCACCTTTGTTCGCAACAAACCACAATTTATCTGCATGGTGATTTGGGTGCAGGTAAAACAACCTTTAGTCGTGGTTTTGTCCGTGCTCTTGGCCATCAAGGTAACGTGAAAAGCCCAACTTATACTCTAGTCGAACCGTATCAGTTGGATCAGTGGCAAGTGTACCATTTCGATCTTTATCGTCTTGCGGATCCTGAAGAGCTTGAGTTCATGGGGATTCGAGATTACTTCACAGATGATGCAATTTGCTTGGTTGAATGGCCTGAAAAAGGGCATGGTTTGTTGCCACAACCGGATCTTGATGTGAACATTCGCTACCAAGGTGAGCAACGTGTAGCCGAACTAACAGCTAATAATGATTATGGTGTGCAGTTACTCAGTCGATTGGAGCTATGTTGAGTTTTTCAAATTTTAGAGTAGTGGCGACGTTTGTCGCCACTTTTCTCCTTCTCATCCCCAATTTAGCATTTGCTAACGTCGTTAAGAGTTTTCGAGTTTGGCCTTCTCCTGATGAAACGCGTGTTGTCATCGATTTAGGCTCGGAAGCTGACTATTCCTATTTCTCTTTATCCGGACCGGATCGTCTTGTCGTGGATTTAAAAAGCACGACCATGCAGGCCAAACTGCCTGTTACTGTTACGGACAGCCCGGTTTTAAAGCTAGTTCGAAAAAGCTCTCCGCCAGAGAAGGGCACCTATCGTTTGGTGTTTGAACTGAAAAAGAGCGTTCAAGCAGAATTGTTTAAATTAAGCCCAACACCTGGCGGGCAATATGGTCACCGTTTGGTGATTGACCTGCCGCACGGTAAGAAAGCATCGACTTCAGCTTCTAAACCGAGCAAGCCAGCGGCGACCAGTAAAGACATGAGTTCAGTACAAAGAGCTCAAGAAGTCTTGATCGTTATCGACCCTGGTCACGGTGGTGAAGATCCTGGCTCTATTGGCCCTTCACGCCGTAAGTACGAGAAAGACGCGGTATTGAGTATCTCAAGAAAAATTGCTGCTCAGCTCGATGCTACGCCTGGGATTAAAACGCGTATGACACGTACCGGAGATTACTTTGTGAATCTAAACCGTCGTGTAGCCATTGCCCGTGAAAATGATGCTCACTTACTGATTTCCATTCACGCTGATGCGTTTACCTCACCGAAGCCTCGCGGAGGTTCGGTTTTCGTGCTGAATACCCGTCGTGCAAATACTGAAATTGCTCGCTGGGTTGAGAACCATGAGAAACAATCTGAAATATTAGGTGGTTCGGGTAATGCGTTCTTCACTAAGACCAAAGATCGTAACGTGAACCAAACTTTGTTGGACTTGCAGTTTAGTCATTCACAAAAAGAAGGGTATAAGCTGGCAACAGAAATCCTTGGTGAGATGGGACGTGTTGCGCACCTGCATAACACCAAACCGATTAATACTAGCCTTGCTGTTTTACGCTCTCCGCAGATTCCGTCTGTATTAGTGGAAACGGGCTTTATTTCTAACCCAACAGAAGAGCGGTTGCTGTTTCAACGAGCGCACCAAGATAAGTTAGCTCAGGCGATCACCAAGGCGGTCGTTAAGTACTTAAAAGATAATCCACCAGAGGGTACGGTATTCTCGCCTTCAGCGAAGCCAATAGTGCATACCGTAAAACGTGGCGAGTCGTTATCGGTGATTGCGAATAAATATGGGCTTAGCTCTAAAGCGCTGATGTCGGCAAACAACTTGAAGTCGACTGGGTTGGCAATTGGTCAGAAGCTCAAAATCCCTTCTGCTGGCACGATTAAAGTGCCAAGTAAACCGATTACTGTTGAGACAGAAACCATTATTCACAAGGTTAAGTCAGGTGAGTTCTTAGGTAAGATCGCGAGTCACTATAAAGTGAAGGTTTCAGATATCCGCCGTGAGAACAACTTGAAGTCAGATACCTTGTGGGTAGGACAAAAGTTGAAGATAACCGTCGCTGTCAAAGATAAGCCGATCCGTAAGCACAAAGTTTCTCGAGGTGAATACCTTGGTAAAATAGCGTCCAAATACGGAGTCAGCGTTTCGAGCATTCGTAAAGCGAACAACTTACGCTCTGATCAGCTGGCGGTTGGGCAAGTTCTTATCATTCCAAACAAGTAGGTGAGCTTTTAACTCATTATGACGATTAAAATTTTGCCAGCTAGACTTGCAAACCAAATCGCAGCAGGGGAAGTGGTCGAAAGACCCGCCTCTGTGATTAAAGAACTGGTTGAAAATAGTCTTGATTCTGGCGCAACTCGAATCGATATTGATATCGAGAAAGGAGGCGCAAAGCTGATTCGTGTTCGTGATAACGGCAAAGGTATCGCGAAAGATGAACTCGGCTTGGCGCTCAGTCGTCATGCTACATCTAAGATACATACCTTGGATGATCTTGAAGCCATCATGAGTCTAGGTTTTCGCGGTGAAGCGTTAGCCAGTATTAGCTCAGTCTCGCGTTTGACGCTCACATCGCGTCCTGCGGCACAAGAAGAAGCCTGGAGTGCCTACTCCGAAGGGCGTGATATGCAGGTGAAGCTTAAGCCTGCAGCGCACCCGATTGGTACGACTGTTGAGGTGTTGGATTTATTTTTTAATACTCCAGCGCGTCGCAAATTTCTTCGTACGGAGAAAACCGAATTTGCTCATATTGATGAGTTATTGAAACGCATTGCGTTAAGTCGCTTTGATGTCACCATCAATGTGCGTCATAACGGCAAGATCATCCGTCAATATCGCGCGGCGAAAAATCAGCTTCAAACCGAAAAACGTATTGCAGCTGTCTGCGGTAATGCGTTTGTGCGGCATATGCTCAGAATCGAGCTTGAGCATCAAGGGTTAAAGCTACATGGTTGGATTACCATTCCAGAGGGAGCAAGGCAGCAAAGCGATTTACAGTATTGCTATGTGAATGGCCGAATGATGCGTGACAAATTAATCAATCACGCGATTCGTCAAAGCTATGAAATGAGCTTAAAGCCAGATCAGTTCGCTGCCTATGTGCTCTTTATTGAGTTAGACCCGCACCAGGTAGATGTGAATGTTCACCCCGCTAAGCATGAAGTGCGCTTTCACCAAGCTCGCTTAGTGCATGATTTCATCTATCAAGCTTTGGCGGATGCACTTGCGCAAAGCGCCGTGATTGATAAACCACAGGTTAATGAATCGGCATTTCATCGTGTGGAACCGAATGAGTCCGAAGAGGTTGAGCATTCGCCTGCGCCTGAAACAGTGCAAAGACCGACCTCTTCACCAGTTCCAGAGCGTGTTTATCAAGCGATAGAAAGTGCACCGGCTTATCCTGGACGCAGTGATTATGAAGTCAAACCTCGCGATCGCAGTCCTAGGGATACATCCGTGCGAGAGGCGCGCGTAGTTGAGTCATTCAAACGTAATGATTGGGTGGAATCCAAACCCGCACCAAAGCCGAATCACAGTAAAGAGCGCTACGTAGAGCCAACGCCAACTAAACAAGAAGTACGCGCTTATCACGAGTTGTTGAAAACGCCCGAGTTTGAGTCTCAACCCGTAACGCCGATAGAGCCCCAAAAGGCAACTTCGAATGCATCACTTCCATCGATTAATGCATTAGGCAAAGCGCTAGTGATGGTCGATGAGCAATTTGTTTTGATGAGCAGTGACAGTGGGGCGGCGTTAGTCTCGTTACCTAGAGCGGAATTTTATCGTGTAAAAGGGCAGCTCACTCCAAGCGATGGCGCGCTTAAAGCACAGCCTCTACTCGTTCCTCTATCTATTAAGTTAGAGGCCGAGTTAGTGAAGCTGGCTCAAGATTATCAACAAGATTTGGCGTTACTTGGCATTCAATTGAAAGCGAGAAATGAGCAAGCCTTAATGGTGATGGGCGTTCCCGCGCCGCTACGTCAACAAAACTTACAAAATCTAGTTCCAGATCTGTTATCTTACGCGCAATCTTGTGTGAAGGAAGGTATAGCAACGGCTCAGATGCTGTCTGAGTTGATAGATTGGCTCGCATTGCAGGTCACGACAGTGAAGAGTCATTATACTTTTTCTGAAGCAATTCAAATTATTGCGGAACTTGAACAGCTAAGAGATGGTCAATTGCCATTAGAAGATACAAAATTTGTATCCGCTGTTGATTTCTCTGCCACGATAGCCAAATTAAAACCATGACAGATAAACTACCTTTGGCGCTATTTTTAATGGGGCCAACAGCATCAGGCAAAACTGAGTTGGCGATTCGTCTTCGTCAAAAGTTCCCGGTTGAGATCATCAGTGTTGATTCTGCTTTGATCTATAAAGGGATGGATATCGGTACGGCGAAACCGGATGGAAAAGAGTTAAGTTTAGCGCCTCATCGCTTGATTGATATTTTGGATCCGAGCGAATCTTACTCTGTAGCCGACTTTCGTCGTGATGCATTGAAAGCGATGGATGATATTGTTGCAGAAGGAAAAATTCCACTCTTAGTGGGTGGGACAATGCTGTATTATAAGGCGCTACTTGAAGGTTTATCCCCACTTCCTGCTGCAAATCCTGAAATTCGTCAGCAAATTGAACAAGAAGCATTGACTAAAGGTTGGTCAGTGTTGCACGATGAACTCAAAGAGGTTGATCCTGTGTCAACAGCGAGAATCCATCCCAATGATCCCCAACGTTTATCTCGGGCATTGGAAGTTTTTCGTATTTCAGGTAAAACTTTGACTGAATTGACTCAAACGAAAGGTGAAAGCCTGCCATACCGAGTCAAGCAGTTTGCAATAGCTCCCAAGGATAGGGCAGAACTTCACCGTCGAATTGAACTTCGTTTCGAAAAGATGATGGAAGCGGGCTTTGAAGAAGAAATGAAAGCGCTACATTCGCGAAAAGATCTTCACCCCGATCTTCCTTCCATACGATGCGTCGGTTACCGACAGATGTGGGAGTATTTAGATGGGGAGTGTACACGTGACGAAGCAGTATTTCGTGGCGTATGCGCGACTCGTCAATTGGCCAAGCGTCAAATCACCTGGTTACGCAGCTGGGATGACTTAACTTGGTTGGATAGCGAGAACATTGAACAGGCATTAGAAACGATGTCGGAAGCAATAGCATCTGATTGACATAGCTGTGTATAATGTGATCGTTTTTGCGTGAACGCACTCTCAAAGGATCTGTTGTTGGCGGTTTTTATACTATGCTGCTAATTACTTAGAGTGCATTTTTGATTCGTTTAGCTCAGATGCAAAAGCAGTATCTTTTGCATTGCACCACTAGCTAAATAATTACAACTACAAATTAAATAAGGAAAATAAAATGGCTAAGGGGCAATCTCTACAAGACCCATTTCTAAACGCGCTACGTCGTGAGCGTATCCCGGTATCTATCTACCTTGTGAATGGTATTAAACTACAAGGTCAGATCGAATCGTTCGATCAATTTGTGATCCTGCTGAAGAATACTGTTAACCAAATGGTGTACAAGCACGCGATCTCAACAGTTGTGCCGGCTCGTCCAGTGAGCCATCACAGCGGTGAACGTCCACAAGGTGAGCGTCCACAAGAGAAATCAGAAGATTAATTCTTCATCGAGTATTTTTAAAATAAGGAGTTGATTGCTTGTTTGACCGTTATGAATCCGGTGAGCGAGCCGTACTTGTTCATATCAACTTCACGCAAGAAGGTGAATGGGAAGATCTGGCTGAGTTCGAAATGCTGGTTTCTTCTGCTGGGGTAGAGGCGCTACAAGTGGTAACTGGTAGTCGTCAATCCCCACACCCGAAATACTATGTCGGAGAGGGTAAGGCCCAAGAGATTGCTACTGCGGTACAGTCGACAGGTGCCGAAATTGTGATTTTTAATCACGCCCTCTCTCCTGCCCAAGAACGTAACCTCGAAGCACTGTGCCAATGTCGAGTTCTCGACCGCACTGGTCTTATTCTCGATATCTTTGCTCAACGAGCTCGAACACACGAAGGTAAGCTACAGGTAGAGCTGGCTCAACTTCGTCATATCTCTACTCGTTTGATTCGTGGTTGGACGCACCTTGAAAGGCAGAAAGGGGGTATCGGTTTACGTGGCCCGGGTGAAACCCAGCTGGAAACCGACCGTCGCTTATTGCGTGACAGAATCAAAGCCATCCTGCGACGCTTAGACAAAGTAGCGAAGCAGCGTGAACAAGGGCGCCGCGCCCGAAATCGAGCTGAAATCCCAACGGTTTCACTTGTGGGTTACACCAACGCGGGTAAGTCGACACTCTTCAACCGTATTACAGAAGCTGGCGTGTATGCCGCTGATCAACTATTTGCTACTTTGGACCCGACTTTACGTAAGATAGAGTTAGCAGATGTTGGGCCTGCCATTTTGGCAGACACGGTTGGTTTTATTCGACATTTGCCTCACGACTTGGTTGCGGCCTTCAAGGCAACCTTGCAGGAAACGCAAGAAGCTGACATTTTGTTACATGTTGTTGATGCCAGTGATGAGCGTTTTCGTGAGAATATTCAAGCTGTTCATGAAGTACTAGAAGAGATCGACGCACATGAAGTGCCGACTCTGGTTGTCATGAACAAAATCGACAATCTAGATTCGCAGAAACCACGTATAGAACGAGACGAGGAAGGCGTACCTCGCGCAGTTTGGGTTTCAGCAATGGATGGGTTGGGCATTGATGTCCTGTTTGAGGCACTGACGGAACGTCTGGCGTCACAAATGGTCGAGCATCAGTTGCGAATTCCTCCACAGTATCAAGGACGATTCCGTAGTACCTTCTTCCAAATGAAGTGTATTCAACGTGAGGAATATGACCAGGATGGTAACTTGTTGATCGATATTCGAATGCAGCAAGTAGATTGGTCTAGACTTGAAAAAAGAGAAGGGGCAGTTTTGACTGGCTTTATAGTCACTTAAAGGACTGCTACAGTATAACGTCATATCAAATGATGGAGCTTTCTAATGGCGTGGAATGAGCCTGGAAATAACAACGGCAACAATGGCCGCGATAATGACCCTTGGGGTAATAATAATCGTGGTGGCCAGCGTCCTGGTGGCCGAGATCAAGGTCCGCCAGATTTAGATGAAGTGTTCAATAAACTGAGTCAAAAACTGGGTGGCAAGTTTGGTAAAAAAGGCGGCGGTGGTTCTCCAATCGGCGGCGGTGGTGGTAGTGCAATTGGCTTTGGCGTGATTGCTCTTATTGCTGTTGCAGTTTGGTTCTTCGCTGGTTTTTACACCATCGGTGAAGCAGAGCGTGGTGTTGTGCTGCGTTTAGGTAAATACGATCGTATCGTAGACCCAGGCCTTAACTGGCGCCCTCGTTTTATTGATGAATACGAAGCGGTAAACGTACAAGCGATTCGTTCACTACGTGCATCTGGTCTAATGCTGACTAAAGATGAAAACGTCGTAACAGTCGCGATGGATGTTCAGTACCGAGTGACTGACCCGTACAAATACTTGTACCGTGTAACCAATGCGGACGATAGCTTGCGTCAAGCAACGGATTCTGCACTACGTGCAGTAATTGGTGATTCATTGATGGATAGCATTCTAACCAGTGGTCGTCAGCAAATTCGTCAAACTACGCAAGAAACACTGAACCAAATCATTGATAGCTATGATATGGGTCTGGTACTTGTTGACGTAAACTTCCAGTCTGCGCGTCCACCAGAGCAAGTGAAAGATGCGTTTGATGATGCAATCGCAGCTCGTGAGGATGAAGAGCGTTTCATCCGTGAAGCAGAAGCATACAAGAACGAAATCTTGCCGAAGGCAACGGGTCGTGCTGAACGTTTGAAGAAAGAAGCGCAAGGTTACAATGAACGTGTCACTAACGAGGCTCTTGGTCAGGTAGCACAGTTCGAAAAACTACTACCAGAATACCAAGCGGCACCAGGTGTAACGCGTGACCGTCTGTACATCGACGCAATGGAAGAAGTGTACTCAAGCACTTCGAAAGTGTTGATTGACTCGGAATCAAGCGGCAATCTTCTGTACCTTCCAATCGATAAGTTGGCGGGCCAAGAAGGTCAGGCAGACACAAAACGTAAATCGAAGTCATCTTCAACCTACGATCAAATTCAACTGGAGTCTGAGCGTACACAAGAAGACACTTCGAACACGCAGTCTCGTTCAACAGGTTCACGTCAAGGGAGATACTAAGAATGCGTAAGTTAATGATCCCTGTATTGGTAATCGCACTGGCATTAATGTTGATGTCTTTGTTTGTGATTCCTGAAGGTGAGCGCGGTATCGTGGTTCGATTTGGTCGTGTTCTTAAAGACAACAACGACATCACTCGAATTTACGAGCCTGGTTTGCATTTCAAGATGCCTCTGTTTGACCGTGTGAAACAACTTGATGCACGTATCCAAACGATGGATGGCCGTGCAGACCGTTTCGTAACGTCTGAGAAAAAAGACGTTATTATTGATACCTACGTGAAGTGGCGTATTGAAGACTTTGGTCGTTACTACCTAGCGACAGGCGGTGGTAATTCGCTAACGGCGGAGGCACTACTTGAGCGTAAAGTAACGGATGTGCTTCGTTCTGAAATCGGTGCTCGTGAAATCAAACAGATTGTATCTGGTCCACGTAACGATGATGTACTACCAGAAGATGCAAGTGCAGATGTTGTCGCAACTGAAGCGGCACGTGAAGCGCTTGAGATTGATGGTGAACGTGACCTAATTATGTCTGAAGTGTTGAAAGACACGCGTGAAAGCGCGATGAAAGACTTGGGTGTTCGTGTTGTTGATTTCCGCATGAAGAAAATCAACCTGCCTGATGAAATCAGTGAGTCTATCTACCGTCGTATGCGTGCAGAGCGTGAGTCTGTAGCTCGTAAGCACCGTTCTCAAGGTCGTGAGAAAGCGGAAGTTATTCGTGCTCAAGCTGAGCTAGAAGTGGCAACCATTCTAGCTGAAGCTGATAAGACTGCTCGTGTAACACGAGGTGAGGCGGATGCTGAAGCTGCGAAGATTTATGCTGAAGCATACAACAAAGACCCTGAGTTCTTTAGTTTCCTACGCTCGCTACGTGCGTATGAGAAGTCCTTCAGCTCTAAGAGCGATATCCTGGTACTTGATCCGAAGAGTGAGTTCTTCCAATACATGAACCAGTCGAAGGGCGGCATGGAGAAATAATCTCAGCGTCAAATGAAACAAAAGGCTCCTTAGGGAGCCTTTTTTGTATCTGATGCTAAGTGCTAGCTCATCATTATGGCGATTACGGCTCCAGCAACTACTAGGCAGCCACCGATGCGTCGTAGCTGATTGTTGGGCTGTTCACTTAATTGAGCCACCATATTCCGCCAACCGTTTGGAGCAATGAGTGGTCCAATGCCTTCCACGATCAAGACTAGCCCAATCGCCAACCATATGGATTCAGACATACCGCTTTCCAGTCGAATAAAGAAAACTAAATACTATCAGTGATATGCTGATTTCAAAATGAGCAAAGCAGCAAGATGACATTCTGGTAGCAACTCTGTGAACAAAAAATGACTGCAAGAAGCGTGATTCGGTGCTAGAATCCATTTTTAACTAGCAATCAGACTTGGAAAGATGGGAAATAACGTAGTCGTTCTAGGCACCCAATGGGGTGACGAAGGTAAAGGTAAAATCGTAGACCTTTTAACTGAAGATGCAAAATACGTGGTACGCTACCAAGGCGGTCACAACGCAGGTCATACTCTCGTAATTGACGGTGAAAAAACCGTTCTTCACTTAATTCCATCAGGTATCCTTCGCGATAACGTAAAATGTGTTATCGGTAACGGTGTTGTACTATCACCTGAAGCTCTACTTAAAGAAATGAAACCTCTTGAAGAGCGCGGTATTCCAGTACGCGAGCGTCTTTTCATTTCTGAAGCATGTCCGCTAATTCTTCCTTACCACGTTGCAATGGACCAAGCTCGCGAAATCGCTCGCGGTAAAAAAGCTATTGGTACAACAGGCCGTGGTATCGGTCCAGCATACGAAGATAAAGTTGCTCGTCGCGGTCTACGCGTTGGCGACCTATTCGATATGGAATCGTTCGCTGAGAAGCTAAAAGAAGTCATGGAGTTCCATAACTTCCAACTCGTTAACTTCTACAAAGCGGAACCAGTAAGCTACGAAGCTGTGCTTGAAGAAGCAAAAGGCTACGCAGAGCTACTTACTTCAATGGTTATCGACGTAACTGACGAACTAGACGCAGCACGTAAGCGCGGCGATAAGATCATGTTCGAAGGTGCACAAGGTACGCTACTTGATATCGACCACGGTACTTACCCATACGTAACGTCTTCTAACACGACTGCTGGTGGTGTTGCTGCAGGTTCTGGTTTTGGTCCTCGTCACATCGGTTACATCTTGGGTATCGCGAAAGCGTACTGTACTCGCGTTGGTGCAGGTCCATTCCCGACAGAACTATACGATGGTCTAGATAAGCAAGATCCAATTGGTAAGCACTTAGGTGAAGTTGGCCACGAGTTCGGTGCAACAACTGGTCGTCTACGTCGTACAGGTTGGTTCGATGCTGTTGCTATGCGTCGTGCGATCCAAATCAACTCTGTATCTGGTTTCTGTCTAACTAAACTAGACGTACTAGATGGTCTAGAAGAGCTAAAAATCTGTACTGGTTACAAGATGGAAGATGGCTCTGTGCTAGAAGTTTCTCCGATGGCTGCTGAAGCATTCGAAAAAGCAACGCCAATCTACGAAACAATGCCTGGTTGGTCTGAGAACACATTCGGTGCTAAAGCGCTAGAAGATCTACCACAAGCGGCTCTTAACTACATCAAGCGTATTGAAGAGCTAACAGGTGTGCCTGTAGATATCATTTCAACAGGTCCTGACCGCAACGAAACTATCATCAAGGTTCATCCATTCGAAGCTTAATTGATAGTCGTTAAAGATTGCAAAAGCCGACCTTCTGGTCGGCTTTTTTGTATCTGAACAAAAAACGGCAGTGATTCTCATATGGCAAATTTTTGCCGCTGAGTCTAAGTCAGAGGCAAAAATTGTCTAAAGCTTAGCTGGTTTTTGCCGATAAGGTTATCAAGCAGAGGAGATCCTTCATCGATCTTTGGTTTCTTAGATACCTTAAAGAGTACGTTTATGAAGTTACGAACAGTGGCTGCTTCACTGTTATTGACCTTGGTAGCTACCACAGCGAAAGCCAATGTTGCTGATGTGGGGGCGCCAGTTCCTATCTACACCGAAGCAGAGCTGATAAAGCTTATTGAGCAAAATAAGCACTTACAACGTGTGCGCGCTGATAACTGCCAGCTGGTGGAGGATATCGTTGCTCGTGCGACTCGAATTAACTTGCCCGCTTATGAATTTCTGTACGGCGACATGTTGGCGTGGGGTGTGTGTGTCGAGCAAGATGTCGAACTGGGCCTTTACTACATCGAAAATGCAGCACATCAGGGATTACCTGCCGCGCTAGAGCAGATTGGTCGATACTATTCGCGTGGCACTTTAGTGCAGCAAGATAAAGAGCGAGCGATTCCTTACTTGCGAGAAGCCGCCTCAATGGGAAACCTAAATGCGCGTATTCATTTAGCCGAATTACTCCTGCGTGATTACGGCAGCCCACTTGACTACGAAGATGCTTATCGTTGGCTATATAACTCTGTCACAGCAGATAAGCGGCAGCATAAGCGCATCACTGTATTGAGAAACGGCCTTGAACAGCGCATGCCACAAAACGTTATTGCTCGAGCTAAACGGCGAGACACCTTTTGGTAACGCTTCAATATTGTAAACAACTTCATACAACAAAGCCCACGTCACGTGGGCTTTGTTGTTTTCCCGATAGCTGATAGCGCTTAAACCACTTTGTGTGGACCGAAGCATTCGTAATGGAATTGCTCTTCTGGTACGCCAAGTTCTAATAGCTGTTTCGCTACGTGCTGCATAAATCCTACAGGACCACAGAAGTACACCTGCACTTTATCTTGCTTTAATGCAGCTTCAATTTCATACAGATTGACAAAGCCCGTGAAGTGGAAGTCTTCACCTAGCGTGTCTTCTGCCGTTGGTTGGTTATACCAAATGAGCGCGTTCATATTTTCTTTTTCTGCAACGAGTTGGTTTACGTGTTGCTTGAAAGCATGCTGTTGGCCATTTTCGGTTGCATGAACCCAAGTTACAGGTGCTTGATGTGCAGAGAGACTTTCCAGCATGGACAGCGTTGGCGTAAGTCCTACACCTGCAGAAATTAGAACAACGGGTGTTTGTGGTTCGGCATCCATAAAGAAATCACCGGCAGGGGCGGCAAGCTGCACTTTTTCGCCAATGTTCAGGCTATCGTGCAGGAAGTTCGATACTTTTCCTCCTTCTTCACGTTTTACCGAGATACGGTAAGTGTTCTCTTGAACCGCAGAAGATAGGCTATATTGGCGAATTTCTTGGTTTTCTAACTGGTCACTGTTGATATAGATGCCAAGATATTGTCCCGGTTTATACGGTGCCACTTTTTGGCCATCGGTTGGCTTAAACACAAAGCTGCAAATGTGTTCGCTCTCGATTTGTTTATCGACTAATTCAAATTCGCGTAGACCGCGCCAGCCGCCTTCCAAAGCTTCATTTTGTTGGTAAATTTGTTCTTCGCGCTGAATAAATACATTCGCAAGTACGCCGTAAGCCTCAGCCCAAGCATCCAACACTTCTTGACCTGGATTAAAAAGCTCATCGATTGTCGCAAGTAAATGTTTACCAACGATTTGGTACTGATCTTTTGTGATCAAAAAGCTCGTATGCTTATGCGCAATTTTCTCTACTGCACCAAGTAGAGCTGGCAAATTTTCAATATTGGCAGCATAGGCGCAGATGGCGTTGAATAGCGCTTCACGCTGATCGCCGTTACGCTGGTTACTCATATTAAAAATATCTTTCAACTCTGGGTTATGAGTAAACATACGTTCGTAAAAGTGCGCGGTCAGTTTTGGTCCCGTTTCGGCGATAAGTGGTGCGGTCGCTTTGACGATCTCGATGGTTTGATTGCTGAGCATAAGGGCTTCCTACTTTAAGTTGTATTTATAATGCATGTTTAAAGTTGTATCTCAAATGTATCTTTCGATCAAGAAAAGATTTACACTTTTATCGATAGCTCAAGTTTGGCGTTTTAGTGTCACCAGCGAGTTATTGAGTCGCACTTTGGGAGAGAATATGCAGTTAACGAGCTTTACTGATTATGCGTTGAGAACCTTAATTTTCTTGGCTTCGTTGCCGGAAGATGAGTTAACTAATATCACTGAAGTGACGGATTTATTTGGTGTGTCACGTAACCATATGGTCAAAGTTATCAACCGTTTAGGGCAACTAGGTTATGTCCACACCGTGCGTGGAAAAAACGGTGGTATTCGGTTGATGAAACCTGCTTCTGAAATCACAGTAGGTGGTGTCGTGCGAGATTTAGAGCCGTTAGATTTGGTCAATTGCGGCGTAGATTTTTGCCATATTACCCCTGCCTGTCGCCTCAAAGATAAATTGGCAAAAGCAAAAAGTGCCTTTTTGGCGGAGCTGGATGATTGCACGATCGAATCCTTGCTGAGCGACAATTCTGAGTTGTTGATCTTACTGGCTCGTCCTTAACTCATTTGCACGTCTAGAGTCGATCTCGATCATTCTTTTTTTAAAGCAATTCTGTAGCTTATCGAGAGACTCAGATATACTAGCCATATACCTTCCTTGCTAGATAGGCGTGCCTATGTCAGACAATATTCCAAACGATCCTTTTGCAGATCGTGAATCCAAAAATTACGAAAATCCAATTCCAAGCCGAGAGTTTATCATCGAGTTTCTAGAGCAAGCGGGCGTTCCAATGAATCGCAACGACTTGTTTGAGGCACTAAAGCTTGAGGGCGAAGAGCAATACGAAGGGTTGCGTCGTCGGCTACGTGCGATGGAGCGAGATGGTCAACTGGTGTTTACCCGCCGTCAGTGCTACGCATTGCCTGAAAAACTTGAAATGGTGAAAGGTTACGTGATTGGTCATCGTGATGGCCACGGTTGGGTGCGTCCAGAAGGCAGCGTCGGCAAGGATGATGATATTCTGTTACCGCACCATCAAATGAAGAACATCATCCACGGTGACTTTGTTTTAGTGCAACCTACAGACAACAGCAAGCGCGGTCGTCGTGAAGGACGCTTGGTTCGAGTGTTAGAGGAGCGTAATGATCAAATCGTCGGTCGTTTCTTCCTCGAATATGGTTATTCCTATGTTGTCCCTGATGACTCGCGTATCAGCCAAGATATTCTGATCCCAAATGAGCACAAAGCGGGTGCACGCATGGGTAACGTGGTCGTGATTGAAATTACTGATCGTGGCTCACGCTCACGTGGCATGATGGGTAAAGTGGTTGAAGTCCTTGGTGAAAATATGGCACCAGGTATGGAAACGCAAATTGCGATTCGTACACACCAAATCCCTCACGAGTGGCCAGAGGCCGTCGATAAACAAATCGAAAACTTAGGCGAAGAAGTACCAGAAGAAGCCAAAGTTGGTCGTGTGGATCTACGTGAGTTACCACTTGTGACCATTGACGGCGAAGACGCACGAGACTTTGATGATGCTGTTTACTGTGAGAAGAACAAAGAAGGTGGTTGGCGTTTATGGGTAGCGATTGCTGACGTCAGTTACTACGTTCGCCCTGACTCTGCGCTGGATAAAGAAGCCATCAACCGTGGTAACTCGGTGTACTTCCCATCGCAAGTAGTGCCAATGCTACCGGAAGTGCTATCAAATGGTTTGTGTTCACTTAACCCACAAGTTGATCGCTTGTGTATGGTGTGCGAAATGACCATTTCTGATACAGGTAAGCTGTCTGGTTACAAGCATTACGAGGCGGTGATGAACTCGCACGCTCGTCTCACATATAGCAAAGTGAGCGCGATTCTAGAAGGGGATGAAGAACTACGTGAGCGCTACCAGCCGCTTGTTTCTCATCTAGAAGAGTTGCACAAGATGTACAAAGTGCTGAAAGAAGCACGAGATCAACGCGGTGCAATCGAATTTGAAACCGTTGAAACCAAATTTATTTTCAATGCGGAACGTAAAATCGAAAGCATTGAGCCAGTAATTCGTAATGACGCGCATAAGATCATCGAAGAATGTATGATTTTAGCCAACATTGCTTCGGCATCGCTGGTAGAAAAAGCGAAAGAGCCCGCGCTCTATCGTATCCACGAATCTCCAGGTGAATTACGCCTGCAAGGTTTCCGTGACTTCTTAAGTGAACTTGGTCTTGAGCTAAAAGGTGGTTTAGAGCCTTCACCAACGGACTATGCCGATCTCGCACGTCAAATCTCCGGGCGTCAAGATCAAGAGTTGATTCAGACTATGCTGCTACGCTCAATGAAGCAAGCGGTATACAACGCAGATAACGCGGGGCACTTTGGGTTGGCATTGAAACGCTATGCGCACTTTACGTCGCCAATTCGTCGTTACCCTGACTTGTTACTTCACCGTGCAATCAAGTATCTGATTGCTAAAGAAGAAGGTCGTAATCAAGATCGCTGGACACCAACAGGTGGCTATCATTACTCGTTTGACGACATGGATTTTTACGGCGAACAATGTTCGATGACAGAGCGCCGTGCTGATGATGCAACACGTGATGTTGCGGATTGGCTGAAGTGTGAATATATGCAAGACCACGTCGGTGACGAACTAGACGGTGTTATTGCTAATGTCACTAGCTTTGGCTTCTTTGTACGTTTAACGGATTTGCACATCGATGGTTTGGTACATATTTCTACCCTTGCGAACGACTACTATCAATTTGACCCGATTGGTCAACGACTTATTGGTGAAAGTTTCGGTAACATCTACCGCTTAGGCGATGCAGTAAAAGTAAAAGTACTGGCTGTTAACCTCGATGATAAGCAAATTGACTTTGAATTGGTCGAAACAAGTCGTAAGCTACGCGGCGAAGGTAAGACTGCGAAGAAACGCGCAGCGGAAGCAAAACGCAAAGCGAAAGATAAAAAACGCGCTGCGACTCGCTCTTCATCGAAAGAAGGTGGCGCGGCTCGTGCAGTTCCTGCGATAGAGCCAACTAAACGCCCAGAAGAAACGGGCGCAGTGAGTAAGCGCAATGGCCCCAAACGTGATGACGCCGAAGGCAAAAAGAAGCCTAAAGTGAAAAAAGCACGTAAAAAAAAGCCACACAGTAAGCCGAAGAAAACCAAGCGCACTAAAAAAGAAGCGTAGTAGGCTGAAGCGCCAGCTCAGTTCAAACTCAGCTGGCGCAGGCAATACGACCCGAACAACAGGTTAAACAATGAGTAACGAATTTATCTACGGCATTCACGCAGTGAAAGCGGTATTGGAGCGCGAACCAGAGCGTTTTATCGAGGCATACGTTTTAAAAGGTCGTCAAGATGATCGCCTAATGCCAATCCTAAATGATCTTCAGGTTTGTGGTGTCTCTATTCAACAAATGACGCGTAAAACACTGGATGACAAAGCGCGTGGTGCAAATCACCAAGGCATCATTGCTCGCGTAAAACCAGCAAAACAGCTGAACGAGAACGACATTGATGACATCTTAGCGCAGCATGAATCACCGCTACTGTTAGTGCTGGATGGTGTGACGGACCCGCACAACCTTGGTGCGTGTTTGCGTAACGCAGATGCGGCAGGCGCTGCGGCGATCATCGTACCGAAAGATCGTTCTGCACCAATGAATGCCACGGTAAGTAAAGTAGCATGTGGCGCTGCAGAGGTTGTGCCTTTGATTCGTGTAACCAACCTTGCACGTACAATGCGTACACTACAGGAAAAAGGGATTTGGTTTGTGGGTACGGCTGGTGAAGCTACGCACGACATTTATCAAGCTAAGCTTACTGGTCCTCTTGCTATCGTGATGGGTGCTGAAGGTGATGGTATGCGTCGTCTTACTCGCGAAACCTGCGATGATTTAATTAAGATCCCTATGGCGGGCAGTGTATCAAGCTTGAACGTATCAGTGGCTTCTGGTATCTGTTTGTTTGAAGCGGTTCGTCAGCGTTTGGCTGCCCAAAAATAAGGCGAGCACACTAAGCGTCGCTGAGTGTGACACTGAGTGACATCAAGATTAAGCACACAGGATGGGGAACCATCCTGTGTTATTTTAGCTAGGGAATTTATGACCCAACAAGATATTAAATTGATTGCTTTTGATCTGGATGGAACACTGCTTGATAGCGTGCCAGATCTTGCCGTAGCGGCCGATCAAGCAGTTCAGGCGTTAGGCTATCCTTCTATATCAGAAGAGCAGGTGCGTGATTACGTTGGTAATGGTGCTGATATATTGATTGGACGTGCATTAAGCCAAAGCATGACCATCAGCAGTGATTTGAGTGATGAGCTGCGTGCTAAAGCGCGTGAGCTGTTTGATGAATACTACAAGCAAAGCGGCCATAAGTTAAGTCACCTTTATCCAACAGTAAAAGAGACGCTTGAAGAGCTACACCAAGCTGGTTTTACGATGGCGATTGTGACGAACAAGCCCTCGAAATTCGTACCAGAAATTCTAGAGCAGCATGACATCGCCAAGTACTTCGTAGACGTATTAGGTGGTGACGCGTTTCCAGAGAAAAAACCAAACCCGGTGGCGCTGAACTGGCTAATGGAAAAGCACCAGGTAAAACCAGCAGAGATGCTGATGGTTGGGGATTCGAAAAACGATATCTTGGCGGCGAAAAATGCGGGTTGTGCTTCATTTGGTTTAACTTACGGTTATAACCATGGCGAGCCCATTTCAGCTTCGAACCCTGACGTAGTGGCGAACCGCCTCGCGGAATTACTGGAAGTCGTCGCTGTTTCTGCATAACGGCAACAAAAGATCTTCCAAAATACTTGTTAATGAGTACACTGAGTAAACCGTGCGCTAAAAGCCGCACGGTTTTTCATTTTAATTAGATTAAGAAGTCAAAGGAATCATTCTAATGAGCAAACCCATTGTATTGAGTGGTGTTCAACCGTCAGGTGAACTAAGTATCGGTAACTACTTGGGTGCTCTACGTCAATGGCAGCAGATGCAAGACGATTATGATTGCCAATACTGTGTAGTAGACCTTCATGCGATTACGGTTCGTCAGGATCCTAAAGCACTGCATGAAGCGACATTAGACGCACTGGCAATTTGTCTGGCAGTTGGTGTTGATCCGAAGAAGAGCACGTTATTTGTTCAGTCACACGTACCAGAGCATGCTCAACTTGGTTGGCTTCTTAACTGTTACACGCAAATGGGTGAGCTGAGCCGTATGACTCAGTTTAAAGACAAATCGGCACGTTACGCAAATGACGTAAACGTGGGGCTGTTTGATTACCCTGTGTTGATGGCAGCAGATATTTTGCTTTACGGCGCACACCAAGTGCCAGTTGGTAGCGACCAGAAACAGCATCTTGAGTTAGCACGTGATATCGCAACGCGTTTTAACAACATCTACTCACCAGAGAGTCCGATTTTTACCGTTCCTGAGCCGTACATTCCAACAGTCAATGCACGTGTGATGAGTCTTCAAGACGCGACGAAGAAAATGTCGAAGTCAGATGATAACCGTAAGAACGTGATTACTCTGCTTGAAGAGCCAAAGTCGATCATCAAGAAGATCAACAAGGCGCAAACAGACACCGAAACCCCACCAAGCATTCGCCATGATATCGAGAACAAAGCGGGTATCGCGAACCTAATGGGACTTTACTCTGCGGCGACAGGAATGAGCTTTGAAGATATCGAAGCCAAGTACAAAGGCGTAGAAATGTATGGTCCATTTAAGAAAGATGTTGGCGAGGCGGTTGTAGCAATGCTGGAGCCAATTCAAGCAGAATACCATCGTATTCGCGCTGATCGTGCTTACATGGATGAGGTAATGCAGCAAGGTGCAGAAAAAGCATCGGCTCGCGCTGCTGAAACGCTGAAGAAAGCATACAAAGCGGTAGGCTTTGTCGCTCGCCCATAGTCGCTAAGAATAGATTACAAAAAGCTCCACGTTGGTGGAGCTTTTTTTATGCTTTTTACTGGAATGGCGTGTCTTTCATGCAACGTTCCATATCGTAATATTCAACACGTCCTCGAGCACCTAAAAAGGCGGACTTCACCACCATGCCTCTATCAATGAAGTAACTGAGCTGCACGCATGATATATCGTAGCTAAGTTCTTTAATTCTTGCTGGGATCCAGTAGGTTCCTGGTGTTCTTAGACGCTGGGTAAAAGTAATAACACCCTCGTCACTGACCTCTAACTCTTCAATTCCATCCAGCTCATTTTTGGCTGATTCGATGATGTTTTGATTCGCGGTAGGTTGAAGTGGCTCACTGGCGGTCAATTGACATCCCGTTATCAAGCCAAGTAAGAAGAGAGCTAGCACACTGCGTTGAATTTTTTTCATTTATCGTTCCTGGGTTTACTGCTAATGAGATCTTAATGTCTCGCGCAGGTGTTATATCTTTTGTGTATGAATTTGGCTAGTGAATAAGGAGAAGTTATTGAACAAATGATGAAAATTTTGAAGTATGAGAGTCATGCGTAAGAAAAAGCCGAGCGAATAATTGGTGACTTAAGTTTAGACATGGCTATAAAAATGAAAATCAAAGCTTTCTAAATTAGTGATTAATTATATTTTCATTTATAACAAAGTGAGCTTGGTTAATAAGCCACTTCACGAGCGATGTATTTTCTACTCCTTAACATGAAGTGAAAAAATAAACTGAGTAATTAATCTAAATTTTGATTTGTTTATCAATAGCGTTCTGTATTTATTACAAAAAATGTTTGAATGGGATGTTCTGGCATATTTTCTTACATTCACATGTGATTCATTTCACGGCTTTAATTGCTCATTCTTATTTATTTCATAAATAAACCTGATAGTAGACGCAAATGGTAGGCTCTGATCAGAGCTAAGTTTGCATTTACATAAATATCAGGTATGACAATGGACACGTTAATCAAACCCTCAATACTCGCACTAACCATCGCCAGTGCACTTAGCGCAAACGCGAACGCAGAGATTATTATTTCCCAGTATGTGGAAGGCGGCGCTTATAATAAAGCGGTCGAGATCGCCAATACAGGTGATACTGCGGTGACACTCACAGGCTATGAATTAGCAAAATCTTCGAATGGTGGCGGCTCGTGGGGCAGCACTCTTGATCTTAGTGACGTAACGTTACAAGCGAAGCAAGTGTATGTGCTTGCTCATGGCGATGCGAGCGAAGCAATAAAGGCGGTTGCGGATTACACTGATAAAAATGTAGCGAACTTTAACGGCGATGATCCGTTGGCACTTCTTAAAGATGGGGAAGTGCACGATATATTAGGTGTGATGGGGGACGTGGATTTCGCTAAAGACACCACGTTAGTTCGTAACAGTGATGCGCTTACACCTTCAACTACCTACCAATCCACTCAGTGGACAGCCTTACCTAAAGATAATATTGATGGTTTAGGGGAATTAAATACAACTGAGCCACCTGCACCATTTGCTTGTGAAGTAGATGGACAAGAACCAGCCTTTACCACCATCCAAGAGATTCAAGGTGAAGGTGCTTCTTCTCCATTTATTGATGGCTACCCTTACATCACGACCGAAGATCACTTCGTAACTGGTGTGTTCAGTGCTGTAACAACAGGCTTAACTAAAGGCTTCTACCTGCAAGCACTTGAGAATGATGGCAACGACAAGACATCTGAAGGTTTGTTTATTCACACCGATGTTGCAGATACAGAGCTGAAAGCTGGTGATGTTGTTTGTGTGAAAGGGAAAGTACAAGAGTACTACAGCAACACTCAGCTTTCTTCTGATGCAAACAGTTATGTAAAAACAGGCACATCAAACGCCTCTTTGGTTACTCCGTTAACGATTAAGGAAGGGGAAACACTACGTGATGCACTAGAGCGTCATGAAGGTATGCAAGTTGAGCTCAGCTCGGCTAGCGAACTTTTCGTTACTCGTAACTTTTCTTACGATTATGACTCTCGACGCAACAACATGATGTTGTCTCATGAAGCACCGTTGTTTAAGCCGACTCAATTGCATGCAGCAGAGAGTGACGCTGCGGTTACCCTTGCCAAAGAGAATGCGGCCAACCGTATTTACTTGGAATCAGATAGCAAAGCGCCAAATGGTCAAATCCCATATTTCCCAACGTTTGCACAAGATCTTGACCAAAATGGCTCTTCAGAGCAGCACATTCGCCTAGGCTCTCGCGTCGAAGGCCTGCAAGGTGTAGTGAATTACAGCTATAACGAGTACCGCCTAATTGCGACCAATGAAGTTGATAGCAGCAACTTTGTCACGTCAGGTGATGACTTTGACGTTGCGCGTAAAGCGGCGCCAGCCATTGCAGATTCTGATTTACGAGTAGCGAGCTTCAACGTTCTTAACTACTTCACTTCGGTTGCTGACAGCGGGCACGACAACCCAACCGGGCAAAATCGTGGCGCGACAAACCTTGATGAGTTCTTGATCCAGCAAGCGAAAATCGTTTCAGCGATGAATAAGATGGACGCGGACATCATTGGCTTGATGGAAGTGGAAAACAACGGCTTTGGTGATGGCAGTGCTATCCAAAACTTGGTTGATGCTTTAAACGCTGAGATTGATGACGTGGAAGATCATTACACGTATGTCGAAATCGAAGAGCAAGACAAATACCAAGAGGAATACTTTGGCAGTGATGCGATCATGGTGGCGATTTTATATCGTGCTAACGCAGTAACGCCAAAAGACGCTGCAAAAGTGATCATCACGCCAGAGCAGCACATTGCAGAAAACACAATTACTCGTAAAGAGGGCACAGAAAGTAACCCTGCTTACGACAAATATCAACGCCATAGCTTATTACAGACCTTTACAGTGAAAGAGACTGGCGAAGATCTTTCAGTGGTCGTGAACCACTTTAAATCGAAAGGTTCTGAATGTATTGAAGAGTGGATTGCTGGTGTAGAAGACTCAGAACCCGCGGATCTGCAAGGTAACTGCAACAACTTCCGTGTTTCTGCTGCGAAAGTCGTTGGTGAAGCGCTGAAAGATATTGATGGCGATGTGCTCGTCATGGGCGATTTGAACGCTTACGGCAAAGAAGATCCGTTACTTACCCTCACTGATTACTCAAAAGAGAAATACGGCCGTGATATCTACACTGCCGCTTACACAACCATTGGTGGCGGTGAGCTTCAAGTAGAGAAAACCAAGATTGAAAAAGGCTATGGCCTACACAATTTAAACACCTTGCTGCATGGCACTGATACGTTCTCGTACACCTATTCAGGTGAGTTGGGGAACTTGGACCATGCATTGGCAAGTAGCAGTTTAGCGCAAAAAGTGGTGGCGATTGAAGATTGGCACATCAACTCCCTAGAAAGTAACTTGTTTGAATACGGCAGCAAATACACGGGTGACATGCCGAAGTACAAAGATGCGTTCTCAGCGTCTGATCATGATCCAGTGATTATTGCTATTGATTTGCCAGATGATGATATCGATTTACCGAAAGCGGGTGAAAACTTAGCTATTGATGTACGTCTACCACCAACTGCGGTTGCGGGCGATATTGTGACAGTGAACTTAACAGCATCCACACAAGCGGCCTCGACAAGCAGTGATGCAAAAGTTTACTCGGCTAGCCAAACCTTGACTCAAACTGACATTGACGCACGCAGCGTGAATATTGAGTTTGAACAAGCGCCAGAACAAGGTAATTACCAGTTAGAAGAGAAAGTGACAGACTCGACAGGCAACGTCGTTAAGTTTAGCTCTGTTCGTGATGTCTCAATGACGCAAACTGAAACGGGTGCAGAAGGTTCGAAGGATTCAGATGGTGGTTCGTTTGGTTTTGGCGCGCTACTCGCGATGCTTGGACTTGGCTTACTACGTCGCCGCAACTAAGCCTTTATCTCCTAAAATACAGCTGTAAAGACCAAAGGCCAGCCGATGCTGGCCTTTTTATTGCACAAAGACTTGCCTTTCTAGTTTGGTGTTGCAAAATACCGCCCTTAATTGTCGCAAACCAGACAATCATCTCTTAAGTCTTGCCTAAACGGATTGGAGCAGCTGACACTCTATGTTGTTGATCATCGATAACTACGATTCTTTCACTTACAACCTCTACCAATACTTTTGCGAGCTTGGTGCAGACGTAAAAGTCGTGCGTAACGATGAAATCGACATTCAAGGGGTTGAAGCGTTGAACCCAACTCACTTGGTGATCTCACCTGGACCGTGTACGCCAAACGAGGCAGGTATCTCTCTACAAGCTATAGAATACTTCGCTGGTAAGCTTCCAATATTGGGTGTTTGCCTTGGTCATCAAGCGATAGCGCAAGTGTTTGGTGGGGAAGTCGTGCGCGCTCGACAAGTAATGCATGGGAAAACGTCACCTATTCGTCACAATGGTCGCAGTGTGTTTAAAAACCTGAATAACCCACTCACCGTAACCCGTTATCACTCTCTCGTGGTGAAAAACGGTACGTTACCCGATGTGTTTGAACTGACCGCATGGACTGAGCTGCCGGATGGAAGTATGGACGAAATCATGGGTTACCAACATAAAACTCTGCCAATTGACGCAGTGCAGTTTCACCCAGAATCGATCAAAACAGAGCAAGGTCACGAGTTGCTCGCGAACTTTTTAGCACGTAAAGCGATCTGATCGCGATCACTTTTCTTAACAAATCATTCATCTTTTTGCCGAGGTGAGTGGATTGCAAAACTATGCGGTTCATTCTGGCCTCTTTGTCTATTCATGTCTTTTTAAACCTTCTATCCCCTGTATTACATAACATTTATAAAAAATCGCTTCTCTATTTTACTTTCTTGATGCATAAATAGTCATAAGCAGTGATTAATGGAAGTTGCTTTCGAGAACGAAAAGAATAAATCACTATTGAAATGGTTAATTAAATGTAAATACAATGCCGCAATAGCTTAAATGCAAAACATTATTTGCTGGCAAAGAGCGCCGGTTAAATTCGCTTATCTGCTACGCATGCGGTATCAAGAAGGAATGTGCAATGACAACGGAAATTAAAGTAGAGCGCGGTTTATTCGATGAGGTAATGGTACCTTGCTATAACCCGATGGAAATGATCCCTGTTAAAGGTGAAGGTTCACGTGTTTGGGATCAGGAAGGTAATGAATATATCGACTTTGCTGGTGGTATTGCAGTGAGCTGTCTTGGCCATTGTCATCCAGTAATGGTAAATGCATTAACAGAGCAAGCTAATAAGCTTTGGCACTTAAGTAACGTGATGACGAACGAACCAGCACTTCGTCTGGCGAAAAAGCTAACAGAAGTGAGCTTTGCTGAGCGCGTATTCTTTGCTAACTCTGGCGCAGAAGCGAACGAAGCGGCACTTAAGCTGGCACGTCGTTACGCTGCTGACGTACATGGTGCTGAGAAATCAGAAATTATTGCATTCAAACAAGGCTTCCACGGTCGTACGTTCTTTACCGTAACGGTTGGTGGTCAAGCGGCTTACTCTGACGGTTTTGGTCCTAAGCCTGGAGACGTTACCCACTTACCTTACAATGATATCGAAGCACTACAGGCACACATGTCTGATCGCACATGTGCGGTGATGATGGAGCCGCTACAAGGTGAAGGCGGTATCGTGCCACCAACGCCTGAGTTTGCTCAAGCAGTACGTGAGCTGTGTGACAAACACAACGCGCTACTGATCTTCGATGAAGTGCAAACCGGTAATGGTCGTACAGGTAACTTCTACGCTTACCAAGGTTTAGGTATTACACCTGATATTCTAAGCACCGCGAAATCACTTGGTGGCGGTTTCCCAATCGGTGCAATGCTTACTACTGCAAAATTAGCAGAGCACATGAAAGTCGGTACGCACGGTTCAACATACGGCGGTAATCCACTCGCGTGTGCTGTAGCAGAAGCAGTTGTGAACGAAGTTACTAAGCCTGAAGTGTTGGCTGGTGTGCTAGAACGCGAAGCGATGTTCCGCGAAGGTCTAGAGAAGATCAATGCTAAGTACAACATCTTCTCAGAAGTTCGTGGTCAAGGCCTATTGCTTGGCGCTGCACTAAATGAAGAATGGCAAGGCCGTGCGCGTGATGTTCTTGTCGCTGCAGGCAAACAAGGTCTCATGGTATTGGTTGCGGGTGCCAATGTCGTACGTTTCACACCATCACTCGTTATCACACAACAAGAAATTGAAGAAGGCTTGGCGAAACTGGATAAAGCGATCGCGACTTTAGTTTAAGCGCGATATCAGTTTCAACGTCAACGCAGACACCCCCGTCAAGGATCTCTGATGGGGGAATTGTTCCTACAATATAGTTAGGATCTTCTTGCATCTGGAGGGAGTATTGATGCTAGTAGTTCGCCCTATCGCGATGTCGGATTATGACGCGCTGCACACTTGTGCGGTGGAGTCTGGTCACGGATTTACATCTCTACCGGTTAACGAAGAACTGTTAACCAATCGAATCAAACACTCAGAGTACAGCTTTGGTAAGCCAGATGTGGCAGAACCAGGTGATGAAGGCTACCTGATGGTCGGCTTTGACTCTGAAACGGGTGAGGTTGCGGGTACCACCGGAATCGAAGCATCTATCGGCTGGGATGTCCCATTTTACTCGTATCACATTAGTAAAGTGGTGCACTCGTCACCAAAGCTTGGCGTCAACAATGTCGTCAAACTGCTTACTTTTGGTAATAACTACACGGGTAACAGCGAAATTTGTACCTTGTTCTTGCGTGAGAAATTCCGCCAAGGTCTGAATGGTCGTCTAATGTCGAAGTGTCGTTTCCTCATGATGGCTGAGCACCCAGAGCGTTTCTCTGAAACGATCTTTGCGGAGATGCGTGGTGTTTCAGACGACGCAGGCAACTCGCCGTTCTGGCAATGGTTACAAGAGCATTTCTTCTCCATCGATTTCACGCTTGCGGATTACCTCACAGGTATCGGCAAGAAAGGCTTTATTGCTGACTTAATGCCGAAGCTGCCTATTTACATCAACCTGTTGAGTCCAGAAGCGCAAGCCGTGATTGGTCAAGTACATGACAATACTCGCCCAGCATTAAAGCTGCTTGAGCGTGAAGGCTTCACTAACCGTGGCTACGTGGATATTTTCGATGCGGGTCCAACCGTTGAATGTGACTTACGCAATATTGAATCGGTACGTCACTCGTTCCGTGCGCAAGTGAAAATTGCACAACATAGCAGTACGCAAGACTTCTTGATGTGCAACTCATCGTTCGAAAACTTCCGCGCAGCAGTCACCAAAGCGGCGTATGACCCTGAAACACAAAGCGTCATGATCGCACCAGACGTTGCGGATGCACTTTTGGTTGAGGAAGGGGATTTTGTTCGCCTTCTTCCGCAGTAACAGACGACAGAATTTAAGGATAGAAACAATGACACATTGGATTGCAGGTGAATGGGTACAAGGTCAGGGTGAAGCATTTACGTCTCTGTCACCTTACAACCAAGAAGTGATCTGGCAAGGCAACGGTGCAACGGCAGAGCAGGTGAATCAAGCGGTATCTGCAGCGCGTGAAGCGTTTATTGACTGGAAAAAACGCCCATTTGCAGAGCGTGAAGCGATCGTGTTGGCTTTTGCTGAGAAAGTAAAAGAGAACAGCGAGAAAATCGCCGAAGTCATTGCCAAAGAAACTGGTAAGCCAATTTGGGAAACGCGCACTGAAGCAGCGGCAATGGCAGGTAAAATTGCAATCTCTATTCGTGCTTACCATGACCGCACCGGTGAAGCGAGCCGTGAAGCGGCGGGCAACCAAATTGTGTTACGTCATCGCCCACTCGGCGTGATGGCGGTATTTGGGCCATATAACTTCCCTGGTCACTTACCAAATGGTCACATTGTGCCTGCGTTACTAGCGGGTAACACCGTTGTGTTCAAGCCATCCGAGCAAACGCCTTGGACTGGCGAGCTAGCTATGAAACTTTGGGAAGAAGCAGGTCTGCCGAAAGGCGTGATCAACCTTGTCCAAGGTGCGAAAGAAACCGGCATTGCGCTTGCTGATGCGAAAGGCATTGATGGTGTACTGTTCACGGGCAGCGCGAACACGGGGCATGTATTGCACCGTCAATTTGCGGGTCAACCAGACAAGATGTTAGCACTAGAAATGGGTGGTAATAACCCGATGGTGATCTCTGATAAATACGGTGATTTGGATGCCACGGTGTACACCATCATCCAGTCAGCGTTTATCAGTGCTGGTCAACGTTGTACGTGTGCTCGTCGTTTGTACGTGCCATTGGGTGAGAAAGGTGATGCGCTCATCACGAAACTGGTTGAAGCGACGAAGAATATTCGCGTAGACCAACCATTTGCAGAGCCTGCGCCATTTATGGGGCCGCAAATCTCCGTTGCCGCAGCCAAGTTCATTCTCGATGCACAAGCGAACCTTCAATCACTTGGTGGTGAAAGCTTGATTGAAGCTAAAGCAGGAGAGGCGGCGTTTGTTTCTCCGGGCATTATTGATGTAACGAACATTGCTGAGCTACCAGATGAAGAGTACTTCGGTCCACTTCTGCAAGTGGTGCGTTACGAAGGGCTAGAAAAAGCCGTAGAACTGGCGAACGACACGCGCTTTGGTCTCTCTGCTGGTTTAGTTTCAACTGACGACCAAGAATGGGAATACTTCGTTGACCATATTCGTGCAGGGATCGTGAACCGTAACCGCCAGCTCACTGGTGCAAGTGGTGATGCGCCATTTGGTGGTCCTGGTGCGTCAGGTAACCTACGTCCAAGCGCTTATTACGCAGCAGACTACTGTGCGTACCCGATGGCATCAATGGAAGGTCAAGAGACTATCTTGCCTGCAACATTAAGCCCAGGTGTGGCGCTATAAGTTTTAATAACAGAGTCGCAACCATGTATTGCGGCTCACCTTGCCGGCGAATCATTTAGGTATGGGTTGTAGTGATCGTTGGCAGAGCACGGAAAGTGAGCAAAGACTCGGAAAAGCGTGTTGACTGACTGGCATTTACCGTCACAGGTTGATGGCTGCTCGTTCATTATTCTGGACAACTTTTCGTTGTGAACGAGCAGTCAACTTCCGCTTACCTTTTAACTCTACATCTCGTAACAAGGAGTCGTTATGACGCCCGATGTGTTATTTGAATCGCTATGGCAAGATTACATTCAACGTCTTTGCCCTTCTGCTGCGAAAGTACATCAGATGCTTCAAGAAGATGAGCCTCTGATTAATGATCATATAGCTTTACGTACCTTCAATATTGCGCCTCTTGGTATCGAAACCTTAGCTAAACCATTTGTAGCCATTGGCTATCAGGCATGTGGTGACTACGTTTTCGAAAGTAAAAAGCTGGTTGCTAAACACTATGAGCACCCTGATCCGAAGCAACCGAAAGTCTTTATTAGTGAGCTAAAAGTTGAGGAGTGTTCACCTGAGCTGCAAGAGATTGTGAAAAAGCTGGTGGCACAAGTCGATGCAGGCAAGCTGAACGATAGCGCATTCTTACATGGTGGACGCTTGTGGGATTTAAGCTTTGCTGACTACCAAACGTTGGCTAAAGAAAGTGAGTATGCATCTTGGTTGGCTGCGCATGGTTACGGCGCAAACCACTTCACGGTGAGCGTTAACCAGCTCAATGAATACGAAGAAGTGAAGCAAGTAAACGATCACTTACGTACGGCCGGATTTACCATTAATGAAAACGGCGGGGAAGTGAAGGGCACTCCTGAGGTGCTGCTAGAACAATCATCGACCATGGCGGATAAAGTGGCGGTTCGCTTTAGCGAAGGCACTGAAATTATCCCTGGTGGCTTTTACGAGTTTGCTAAGCGCTACCCGATGGAAAACGGTGAGCTGTACCCAGGTTTTGTGGCGGCTTCAGCGGACAAAATCTTTGAAAGTACGAATGGCTAACTTTTAGGGTTAACCTTTCGGCTAACCAACTTGCTCATTAGTCTTTTGTTGCTCTGAGCTTAATGTGGTTACAAGACAAATAAAAAGCCACCAATGTCGCCATTGGTGGCTTTTATAATTTTGTTCGCGTCACTCTGGTTTGAGATTAACGAGTACCGTAAACCACGATAGTTTTACCGTGCGCAGAGATTAAGTTCTGCTCTTCTAGCATCTTCAAGATACGACCTACTGTCTCACGAGAACAGCCAACGATTTGACCGATTTCTTGACGAGTGATCTTGATTTGCATGCCGTCTGGGTGAGTCATTGCGTCTGGTTGTTTTGCAAGGTTCAGAAGCGTCTGAGCGATACGACCAGTTACGTCTAGGAACGCCAGGTCACCCACTTTTTGGCTAGTTACTTGAAGACGACGAGCCATCTGCGCAGAAAGGCGCATTAGGATGTCTGGGTTTACTTGGATAAGCTGACGGAATTTCTTGAAAGAAATTTCAGCAACTTCACAAGGAGATTTAGCACGAACCCAAGCTGTGCGCTCTTGGTCTTCCTCGAATAGACCAAGTTCACCAATAAAGTCTCCTTGGTTTAGGTAAGAAAGGATCATCTCCTTACCTTCTTCGTCTTTGATAAGAACCGCAACAGAACCTTTAACGATGTAGTACAAAGTTTCTGCCTTTTCGCCCGCGTGAATTAGCGTGCTCTTTGAAGGGTACTTATGAATATGACAGTGTGAAAGAAACCACTCTAATGTTGGGTCGGTTTGAGGTTTACCTAGAACCATAATATCTCACTTCCTCTGCAGGGTACGCTTGCGCTATCCATATTTTAGCTAAGCCTGAATTAGGCCTACTAGAATAAGAGCACTTTTTATATGCTGCAAGCTCTCTTGTGTTTCGGTAAGAAATAGTATCCTTTTTCGAAAACGATTTCTTGATTTTAATCGTGCCATGATTGAGATTTTGTAAGCAAAACTGTGCACATGATCACGGTATGAAAAGTAAACATCTTCGCAGGCAGGTTTTTAGCCAATTTTCCCTGTTTCGATGAGCTGTTGTAGGATAGGCCGAACTATGAGCTCCATTGCAAAGCTCATCTTACCGCCTGGCACGACAATCGTGTTGTGGCGTGACATGAATGAGCCATCAATCATAGCCAGGAGATATGGGAAGTCGACTTTCTTTATCCCACGCAAGCGAATTACGACAAAGCTCTCATCCAGGCTTGGGATACCTTTCGCGTTAAGTGGGTTAGAGGTATCGACCGTTGGGACGCGCTGAAAGTTAATATGAGTGCGAGAAAATTGCGGAGTGATGTAGTTAAGATAATCGTCCATCGAGCGCACGATAGAATCCATTACTGCTTCTCGTGAATGACCGCGGTCACGAGTATCACGCACAAACTTTTGGATCCACTCTAAGTTTACGATTGGTACCATACCAATCAAGAAATCCACATGCTGCGCGACATTAACATCGCCATCCACAACACCGCCGTGCAAGCCTTCATAGAAGAGAACGTCACTGTTCTCCGGTAAGTCCTGCCACGGTGTGAAGGTACCAGGCATTTGATTATAAGGTACGGCCTCGTCAAAGGTGTGTAGGTAGCGACGTACGCTGCCTGCGCCATCGTGACCATATTTACGGAAAAACTCTTCCAATCCTGGAAAGTCATTAGCTTGAGGGCCAAAGTAGCTAATGTGTCGACCTTGCTCGCGCGCTTTACGGATTTCTATATCCATTTCAGGGCGAGTAAAGCGATGGAAGCTGTCGCCTTCAACCCATGCGGGTTTAACGTTCATCATATTGAACATCTTACGGAAGGCTTCAGATGTAGTGGTCGTGCCGGCACCGGATGAACCAGTAACCGCAATAATTGGGTGTTTAGCTGACATGACAAACCTTGTCGAAAATTACTTACCTGTAATGTGCAGTAGGCTGCTACTGCACGGTCGATAACCCACTATAGCACGTAACAATGCCTTGTCATTGAGTGGGGTACGGTAAAATGTGAAGGGTCTAAAATTTTGTTTTTACCTGAATATCGACGGTTTCGTGCAGTTCAGAGAACACGATAACCGCTTCGCCTTTTTCTAATTGAGTTTTTACTTGATCCACTTTGTCTTGCAAAGAAACCTCGACGGTTCCGTAATCCGTGCCTTCGCGTAAGACGAACTCACGAATTAAGTTTTCCAATGTTTCTGGCGCAATGTCTTGCCATGGAATGATCATAAATACCTCGAACTTTTATGATGAGCGGCTAGTTTACTGCTTTCGCTGCTTGGATACAGCAGAAAGGTAATCTGCGGCAATACTTTCGTAATACGCTGGCAGCGCTTCTTCCAACCAAAATTTCGGCTTGAGCGCTGAACCTGTCAGGAAACCAACATGCCCACCGTGCTCAAAGAGACGGTAATCAATATTATCTGGCAGAACAAATTTCGGGATCACATCGTCGGTCATGAATGGATCGTCTTTGGCGTGAATGATCAGTGTCGGTAGCGTGATCTGTTGTAATTTACTTAAGCCAGAACATTGATCGTAATAATCTTGTGCGTCTTTAAAACCGTGCAGTGGTGCCGTGATCAAATCATCGAATTCATACAATCGTGTGACACGTTTTATTGAGTTGTAGGACAAAGCGAGCTCGCCATGCAACAAGTGATGTTTTTGCAATGCGTTGCGTTTGAGCGAAGAGAGCAGGTAACGGCGATATACTTTCGAAAAGCCTTGTTCAATACGGTTCGCACACGCTGCTAGGTCCAAAGGCGCTGAGATAATGGTCGCCGCGTTCAAAATGGGGTGGTCTTTGTATTGGGCTAAATAATTCGCCAACATGTTACCGCCAAGAGAAATACCAACCGCAACTTTGGGGTTATCAGGAAAGCGTTGCTCAAGGTGCTCTAAGAAGTGGCGAGCGTCAGTCACTTCACCAGAATGATAGGCGCGAGCTTTCTTGTTTGGCTTACCGCTACAACCGCGGAAATGCATCATCACCGACAGCCATCCGGATTTAGCAAATGCATTCATTAGGCCATTGGCGTAAGGGCTATAGAAGCAGCCTTCTAGTCCATGAAATAAAACAAAAATCGGCTTTTTTTGCGCAGGTTCTTGGGTTGGGTCCTCGCTCCATGCGAGATCGAGAAAGTCGCCATCGGATGTATCGAGGGTTTGCCAAATCGGCGTAAACAACGCTTTTTTGCGAATAAAACGCGGTAAAAGCGTTTGAAGATGCGGGTTTTTGATCCCGGCGGCTGCGAAAAATTGTGTCATACCTAACTGCTCTTATGCGGTTCTTCGGTGTCAGTTGAAGAACTTATTAATATAATCCTTTATAAAGATTATAGGTATTCTACAGATTTATGGGCGTTTTGGTGGGTGAATGTTTGGCACCGGAATAGCAAAGGCCTGTTGCAAATGCTCACCACCAAGTTGACGACAGTATCTCAGCGTGAGTGGGGCGCCATCATTTTTGACCAGCGTGAGCGAGTTAATGCAGTTCACCAAATCCGCTTGTTGCTGCTTTTCTAGTTGCAGCTCAAACTGCAAGGTTTCACGATATAAAGCGTCATTGACTTGAGACTTAAGATGGCGACGTAAGTCGCGAAAAGAGTGCAGTAAGGTTTCGCTTCGGCCCAGACAGCTTTGTACCAGAGGCCAGTCTTTTTCTTGGAAAATGAGTTGCTGCTCATCGAGCCATCTGAGCAGCAGGAGTAGGTTCACGTTGCCGTGATAATTGTTCTGTAATGATAAACACGCTTCTTTCACTTCTCGCACACCATAAAATTGCAGACTGAACTGCCAAAGGTGTTCTAGGGTGAGTGTGTATTCAGCGTGTTGATTACTCATTGATTAAACTCTAGCTCCATCTGCTCCAGTTCTTCCTGAGCAGACATCCATTCCATTTCAATTTCTTCGAGCTCTGCCTTACTAGAAGCTTGAAGAGCCAGCACTTGGTTAAGTTTAGCTTTATTTTCGGCTTCATACAGTGAGTTATCTGCCAATTGTTCTTCAGCTTCGGCCAGTGCAGCACCTAACTTATCCATTTTATTTTCTAATTGTGTCAGCGTTTTGCGAATTGGCGCCGTCTGCTTACGAAATTCTGCATCGCGACGTTTCTGCTCTTTTTTCGCTGCGGCGCTGTTGGCGCTATCTTTGGCTGGCTGTGCTGCTTGTGCTTCTTTGCGTTCCGCTCTTTGTTGCTCAGTTAACCATTTGTAGTAGTCGTTTAAGTCACCATCGAACGGCGCAACTTGACGATCATGCACCAAGTACAAGTCATCGGTTGTAGCACGCAGTAAGTAGCGATCGTGCGAAACAATCACCATTGCACCTTCGAACGTTTGCAGTGCCATCGTCAATGCCTGACGCATGTCCAAATCCAAGTGGTTGGTTGGTTCATCAAGTAGCAACAGGTTTGGCTTTTGCCACACAATTAAGGCCAGCACTAAACGGGCTTTTTCACCACCCGAAAACGGTGCGACTTTCTCCAGTGCTTTGTCGCCTTGGAAGCCAAAGCTGCCTAGGTAATCACGTAGCTGTTGTTCGGTTTGATCCGGCGCGATCTGCATCATGTGTTGCAGCGGCGTTTCCTCTGGGTGCAGCGTTTCTAATTGATGCTGAGCAAAGTAACCTATTTTCACGCCTTGTGAGTAAGTCAGATCGCCACCTTGCGCGTTAAGCTCACCAGAGAGCAATTTGATCAAGGTCGATTTACCCGCGCCATTACGGCCGAGTAGACCAATGCGACTGCCAGGAACCAAGTTCAAGCGGATCTTCTCTAAGATCAGGTTGTCACCGTAGCCTGCCGATACTTCATCCATCATCATGATTGGGTTTGGCAGCGCCGCGGGCTCACGGAATTGGAAGCTAAATGGGTTATCGAATTGAGCGGGTAACACTTTCTCCATGCGCTCCAAAGCTTTAATACGGCTTTGAGCCTGGCGTGCTTTAGAGGCTTTATAACGGAAGCGGTCGATGTAGCTTTGCATGTGCGACATCTGTTTCTGTTGCTTCTCGAACATCGCTTGCTGCAGCACCACTTTTTGCGCTCGTTGGTTTTCGAACGACGAATAGTTACCCGTGTATTCGTTCAATTGTTGGTTTTCGATGTGAATAATACGGCCAACAATTGGGTCAAGGAAGTCACGGTCGTGCGAGATCAGGATCAGTGTGCCTGGGTAGTTTTGTAGCCAACGTTCAAGCCACATCACCGCGTCTAAGTCCAAGTGGTTGGTTGGCTCATCGAGTAGCAATAAGTCAGAACGGCACAATAGCGCTTGGGCTAAGTTAAGGCGCATACGCCAACCACCTGAGAATTGAGTCAAACTCCAACTCATTTGCTCTTGGCTGAAACCTAAACCGTCGAGCAATTCTGCCGCGCGAGCGCGAATGCTATAACCGCCGATGGTTTCAATTTTACCGTGGATCTCGGCAACCAAGGTGCCGTTGTCTTGTGCTTCCGCTTCAGCCAACTTCTTTTCGAGCGCTCGGTACTCGCGATCACCATCAATGACGTATTCCAGTGCAGTGCGCTCTAGCGCAGGCGTTTCCTGTGCGACCCAGGCCAACTCCCAATGTTGAGGTTGGCTAAATGAGCCTGCATCAATCGACAGTTCATCTTTCAGCAATGCAAATAGCGTTGATTTACCGCAGCCGTTTTTGCCCACAAGACCGACTTTATCGCCAGGATGGATAGTCGCTGAAGCTTGATCTAAAAGAGGTTTACCGCCACGCAGTAACTGAATATCAGAGAAGGTAATCATAAAGTTTTCATTCACTTTGCGCAGTGCGCGTTGCTTGGTTACATAGCGAAGTGGTTTCAATCGTTTTTAAAGCCACTTGGGTATATATCTAGCGGTGAATAGTAGGGGTATTGGCCGGAAAAGTCGATTGATTCGCTTTAATTGCATTATGCTGTACAAAAAAGTATAACAATTTGATAACGGATAAAAATAACCACAAGGACGCCCATTTGGCTGTTGCACCGTCTATTCTCCCAAGAGTTCTGGTCATTTATGCTCATCCAGAGCCACATAACTCGATTGCTAATCAAGTGATGATTAAAAAAGCTCAGTCGCTTGAACACGTCACTGTGCACGATCTTTACGGTGTTTACCCTGACTTCTTTATTGATGTGAATTACGAACATGAGTTGTTGCTCACGCATGATGTGATCGTGTTTCATCACCCGCTTTATATGTATTCATGCCCAGCCCTGTTAAAAGAGTGGTTGGACCGAGTGCTGGGCAAAGGTTTTGCTTTTGGCGGAGGTTCGGCGCTAGAGGGAAAATACTGGCGCAGTGTGATTACAACGGGGGGGAAAGAAGAGGCCTTTAGCGCGAAGGGGTACAACAAATATCCATTAGAGCAAATCTTACAACCGTTTGAACTGACGGCCGCCTTGTGTCAAATGCACTGGATTGAACCTTTGGTGTTGTATTGGTCGCGTAATGTCTCGGATATTGAGCGGTATGAGCACGCCGAGTTGTATCGTCGGTGGTTGAACAACCCACTTGAAAACTGGGAAGCAACAGACCAAGGAGGTCAGTATGGCGATAACCAGTGAGTTTCTTCAAAGTAGCGTGGTCTTTCTCTCAGCCGCGGTTATTGCGGTACCGATTGCTCAGCGTCTCGGACTTGGCTCGGTTTTAGGTTATTTACTTGCCGGTGTGTTGATTGGCCCTTGGGGCCTTGGCTTAATCAGTGATGTTGATGCTATTTTGCACTTTGCTGAACTTGGGGTCGTGTTGTTACTGTTCTTGATCGGCCTTGAACTAAATCCTAAAAAACTGTGGCAAATGCGAGGACCGATTCTAGGCTTAGGCGGCGCGCAGGTGGTGGTTACGACCGCCGTGCTGGGCAGTGTCGTCAGTATGTTCGGCGTAAGCATGCAAGTGAGTTTGGTGATTGGGATGGGATTGGCACTGTCCTCGACGGCAATTGCTCTAAAAGTGATTGAAGAGCAAGGGCTCAATGGCACCGAAACGGGTCAATCTGGTTTTGCTGTATTGCTCTTTCAAGATATTGCCGTGATCCCAATGTTGGCAATGTTGCCCTTGCTTGCTGGCGGGCAGAGTGGCGGTAGTTGGTTGGATGTCTTCACGGTATTAGGCAGTGTAGTGGCCCTGTTGATTGGTGGCCATTTCTTATTGCGTCCACTATTTCGCTTTGTTGTGATGAGCGGCGTTCGTGAGCTCTTTACCGTCGCCGCATTGTTGGTTGTGCTTGGGATTTCTGTCGTGATGCAAAAGCTCGGGCTTTCTATGGCTCTAGGGACTTTCTTAGCCGGCGTTCTGCTGGCTGAGAGTGAGTATCGACATGAATTGGAAATCGCTATCGAGCCGTTTAAAGGTTTGTTGTTGGGGTTGTTCTTCATCGCGGTTGGCATGGCGGTAAATTTGGGGTTATTGGCATTACACCCTTTAGAGATTCTGGGCGCGGTGGTGGCTTTGGTCGTGGTTAAGGGCTTGGTTTTGTATGCATTGGCGAGAGCTGCCCGTGTCGGAGCCAAAGCGAGAAGCCGTATGGCCGCGATTTTAAGCCAAGGTGGTGAGTTTGCCTTTGTCATATTTACCGCAGCGAGCCAAGAGGGCATTTTATCCAAAGAGCAAGTAGCGTTTTTGTTGGTGGTGGTTAGTTTATCCATGGTGACGACACCACTTTTGCTGATGGGACAAAAAAAATGGTTTGCTCATACCCTGAATCAAGAAGAAGAGGGCATGACCACGAAAGTAGTGGATCGTCGTCCACGTGTGATCATTGCAGGCTTTGGACGTTTCGGTCAGATCGTTGGACGTTTAATGTATGCCAATAAAATCAAAGTGACGGTATTAGAAAGTGATGCCAGCCAAATCCACCTACTGCGCAAGTATGGTTACAAAGTGTTTTATGGCGATGCTACCCAAATTGATCTTTTGCGGGCTGCTGGCGCAGATAAAGCAGAAGCATTGGTCATTTGTACCGATTCACCTGATGAGGTGATGGCCATCGTTGATATCTGCCGCGTGCACTTCCCGAAACTTAAGTTGCTAGCCCGAGCAAGAAGCCGTGTCGAGGCGTATCAGTTAATGAGCCACGGTGTCGAGAATTACTCTCGTGAAACATTTTTAGGGGCATTAGATCTCGGTCGCCAAGCGCTCGTAGAACTTGGTATGCACCCTTATCAAGCAAAGCGGGCAGAAGCACATTTTCGTAAGTTAGATAATGCTATGCTTAAGGACTTATTGCCTCAGCACAATGAAGATAAGAAATTGGCTCAGAGAGCGAAAGAGGCACGCAAAGAGCTAGAAGAAATATTTGGTCGTGAGATGGAGAGCGACCATCAGTCACCTAATCATTGGAAGTAGTACTTGAGCCAAGACTCAAGCTAAGGAAATAGCGTGAAAATCAAGAAACGTTTTATTGCCGGCGCTAGCTGCCCAAATTGCAGCCAGCAAGATACCCTGCGCTGGTGGATTGAAAATAATATCGAGTTAGTTGAGTGTGTCGAGTGTGAGTTTACTGAGCAGCGTAAACCGCAATCTGTAGAGAAAAATAAACACTCAGATCAGGAAATGATCGGAATTTTTAAGCCGGAATAATTGAACTTCGATAATTGATCCCCATAATACACCCAGATATCTCAGTACTTAACCCCATTCAGGTTAAGTCAATTAATCTCCCTGGAGTTAGTATGAAAATTGAAAAGAACGTTGTTGCAAGCCTTGCATACAAAGTAATGTTGGAAGACGGTGTGGTTGTTGATCAATCAACAGCAGAAGCGCCTCTAGATTACCTTCACGGTCACAACAACCTAATCACTGGTCTTGAAAAAGAGCTTGAAGGTAAAGTGGCTGGCGACAAGTTCTCAGTAACGGTAGCTCCTGAAGAAGCTTACGGCGAGCATAACGATGCGCTAGTACAACGCGTTCCTGCGGATGTATTCCAAGGCGTTGATCAAATCGAAGTGGGCATGCGCTTCCTAGCTGACACTGACCAAGGTCCAATCCCTGTAGAAGTAACAGAAGTTGACGGCAACGAAGTGGTTGTTGACGGTAACCATATGCTAGCTGGTCAAACACTAACTTTCGAAGTAGAAGTTATGTCTACACGTGAAGCAACAGCAGAAGAGATCGAACACGGTCATATCCATCAAGCTGGTGGTTGTGGTCATGACCATGATCACGACGATGAAGGTTGCTGTGGCGGCGGTAGCTGTGGTTCTCACTAATCACAAGCTCCTTCACTAGATAATCTTATCTAGTGAAGCTTTGAAAAGCGCAAGTTGAGGTTTCAACTTGCGCTTTTTGTTTATCTAAGGTGTAGTGCATAGAAGAAAAGAACAACTCATGGAAAAAGCGATGACAAAACCTTTCTCGATTGCGATTCATGGTGGCGCAGGCACCATTTTACGTGAACAGATGAGCAATGAACTTCAGCAATCCATCTTGGCTGATTTGGAAGCGTCGGTAAAAGCCGGCCATCAAATTCTTGAGGAAGGCGGCGACGCTTTGGATGCAGTTGTTTCTGCAGTAAAAGTGTTGGAAGACTCGCCTAACTTTAATGCGGGTAAAGGCTCGGTGCTGACCAACAACGAAATGGTAGAAATGGACGCCTCTGTCATGGATGGTCGAAACCAAGCCGCAGGCGCGGTCGCTGGTGTTCGTCATATCAAGAATCCAATTGAGCTCGCTCGTGACGTGATGCGAAACAGCAATCACGTGTTGTTGGTGGGTGAGGGCGCAGAGAAGTTTGCTTTTGAACAAGGCCATGAGTATACCGAGCAAGATTACTTCTTTACTGATCGCCGTTATGAGCAGTTGCTGTCTATGCGTGAGAAAGGGCTGTTTGCTTTGTCGGAATCTCGTTACCCGGATGATCGTAAACATGGCACCGTCGGAGCAGTAGCGTTGGACCAACAAGGTAACTTAGCCGCTGCCACCAGCACGGGTGGCGTAACGAATAAGCAATATAATCGAGTTGGGGATTCGGCTTTGATAGGCTGTGGCACGGTGGCCGAAAATGGCGTTGTCGCGGTTTCAACTACGGGTGTCGGTGAGTTTTTTATCCGTAAACGTGTCGCAGAAGACGTCGCCGCGCGGATGCGTTACTTACAAGAAGATATTCACACTGCTTGTGAGCATATTATTCAGGGGGAACTGAAAGAGATGGGCGGCGAAGGCGGTTTAATCGCAATTGACGCGCAAGGTGAACTGCACTTTGCGATGAACAGCTCTGGCATGTACCGAGCTGGCATTAATACGCAAGGCGAGTTGAGCGTCAAAATCTACGCTGACGAATAGCTTCCTCTTGAGCAACATTCTTAAGTAATCAATACAACAAAGCCCAGAACACGTTCTGGGCTTTATGCTATTTGAGCCTGCATTTTAATAATGCGGTGGTGGGGTTTCTTCTGACGGATCGGCTAAATTTGACGAGTCAATATTTTTTACTTTACCTACCACATATTTCATCTGATCGAGCATCTTAGTAATTTGCAGTTGCTGCTGCGATAAGGCGCCGTTCAGATCTTCAATAGTCTGTTCTTGGAACGCAAGCTGACATTCTAAGTCATTAATGCGTGCTTCCAATTGCTGAATGATTTTTTCTGTCATGATCCGTTCTCTAACTGCCAAGCTTGGGCAATACCTGCTGAAGTAGCAGTAATTACGCGTTGTTTTGAATCAAAGGCTGCATCATACACGACCGCACGGGGAGGGCGAGTGTCTTTTTTTGGCTCCACTTCAAATCCGCCAATCCGTTTTCCGGTTTGAGTATCCCATATTGAAACGCGGCCAGAAGGCGTTCCTGTCACTAACTGAGTTCCGTCATCAGAAAACCGCGCAGTAGAGAAGATCAATTGGCGTGACCAACTGCTCAACCGTGTGACCTCTTGTCCAGTTTTTAAATCCCAAACAATCGCTTGGTTTCCGCCATCGGATGTCATTGCTAACTTGCCATCTCGTTGCAGGGCAACACGAACAACCCGTTGTTCATGTTCGAAGGTCCGCAGCACTTGTCCGGTTTCGGTGTTCCACAAATACGCTTTGTAGTCATTACCACCAGTTAGGGCGAAGCGCCCATTAGGAGAAATGGCGACGGAATTGACTTTTTCACGATGCGCAAGGAACTCCAAGCGACGTCCGGTGACTAAGTTGACGTAAATTGCTTTACCGTTGGATAACCCGAGCAGAACTTGCTCACCGTTACTGGTGATATCAACGTCGCGAATGAGCGCATCAGAAATAGACCAAAGGCCTTCGGATTGCGTCCAACCTAAGTCCCAAACTGCGAAGTTCATTTGGCTCGCTGTGACTGCATAGCGACCATTGTCTGAGATACGAATATGGGATACCACGTTGGCATCGGCATCGAGCTCACCCAGGTTGGCTAGTTGTTCATTTTGCTCTAGGTCCCACAACATCAAATGGTGTTGCTGAGAATAGAGCAGAGCAAATCGTCCATCTCTGCTAAGTGCGAAGCTCGTCGCACCCTGAGGCTCTATCGGCCAACGGTGCACTTCACGCTCGGCGAAAAAGCAACCATTTAACGTGGTGATGACAATTAAATATAGGAATAAATGAGAAATTCTTTGCATCACATCTAATAATCCGGTTTGTGTCTTAAGACATATAGCTAGTATATTGGTATAACGATTGTCTTCACTAGTCTCATAGAAGATTTGTGCACAACAACCAATGGCAAAGCCATTATTGGGAGAATTTAATGAAATCAGTTTTAAAAGTGTCGCTACTTGCTGCAACAGTTATGCTAGCGGTAGGTTGTCAGAAAGAAGAAACTAAAACAGAAGCCGCACCTCAAGCAGAACAAGTTCAAGCAGAAACCGGTAAAGCGGTTCACTTTAAAACCGACGACGATAAAGCGGCATACGCAATCGGTGTTTCATTTGCTAACTACCTAAGCACAAGCATCGACAAGCCAAGCGAAATCGGCATTAATCTTAACAAAGACTTGGTACTAAAAGGTATCGAAGACGTCTTCAAAGGCAATGCTGAATTGAATGAAGAAGAAACACGTGCAGCACTAGAATCTCTAGATAAGCGTGTTGCTGAAAAGATGCAAGCACAAGCTGCTGAGAAAGCAGCTGAAGCAAAAAAAGCTGGCGATGATTTCCGTGCTGAGTTCGAGAAGCAAGAAGGCGTAGTGAAGACAGATACAGGTCTTCTATACCAAGTTATTACTCCTGCTGAAGGTGAGAAGCCAAAAGACACTGATACGGTTCAAGTACACTACAAAGGTACGCTAATCGATGGTACGCAATTTGATAGCTCTTACGATCGTGGTGAACCTGCAACCTTCCCACTTAACCGTGTAATCCCAGGTTGGACAGAAGGTGTTCAGCTAATGCCTGTGGGTTCTAAATTCAAATTCGTTATCCCGCCAGAGCTAGCATACGGTGATCAAGACACACCAAGCATTCCTGCTAACTCAACGCTAGTATTTGAAGTTGAGCTGCTAAAAGTTGAGAACGACAACGCAGAGCAATAACAATAAGCCGCGATAAGTTATTGAAAAAGGTCCGTTTAACGGGCCTTTTTTGTTCTAGGTCACTAGTTGGTGAGTTTGCTAGGTTGATTTTCAAATTTTCTGATAAACTTACACCAATTTGTTGATTTTTCGCTCGAAGGCTTATGACAACTACAGAAACAATAAACGCGGAGATGTTGCTCGAAATGGAATCCGTTAACGTGATGCCGTTTACCGAGCACGACAAAATCATTTTAAGATCTTATGAGGCGGTCGTTGATGGTATCGCCAGCCTGATAGGTCCCTTTTGTGAAATCGTTCTTCACTCGCTAGAAGACTTAAATACCTCTGCAATTAAAATCGCTAACGGTGAAAACACGGGTCGCCAAGTCGGCTCACCGATCACTGATTTAGCGCTTAAAATGCTAAAAGACATCGAAGGCTCGGAGCGCAACTTCTCACGTTCGTATTTTACCCGTGCAAAAGGTGGCGTGTTGATGAAGTCGATCACTGTTGCCATTCGTAATGGTGAAAATCGCGTGATTGGTTTGTTGTGTATCAACGTCAACTTGGACGCGCCCTTCTCGCAAGTCCTTCAATCTTTCATGCCAACGCAAGAAGCAAAAGAAGCGGCTTCCTCGGTTAACTTTGCTAGTGACGTAGAAGAGCTGGTGGACCAAACTGTTGAACGCACCATCGAAGAGATCAATGCGGATAAATCCGTATCGAACAACACCAAGAATCGCCAAATCGTGATGGAATTGTACGACAAAGGCATCTTCGATATTAAAGATGCCATCAACCGCGTTGCAGATCGTCTTAACATTTCAAAACACACCGTCTACTTATACATTCGTCAACGTAAAACCGAGGACGATGAAAAGTGAGTAAACTGACTTACACGTTGGTGGTGAACGGTCCTGTTTACGGTAGCCAGTCAGCGCGCAGTGCTTATCAGTTCGCCAAGGCGGTGATTGAGCAAGGCCATCAGTTAGTGAGCGTTTTCTTTTATCAAGAGGGCGTGACCAATGGTACTGCTTTGAGTGTGCCAGCCAACGACGAATTTGATCTCAATAAGGCATGGCAATCTTTGGCAAAAGAGCATGGTGTTCGTCTAGAAACTTGTGTTGCTGCGGCTTTGCGTCGTGGGATCGTAAGTGAAGAAGAAGCGAATCAACATGGTTTGGTCCAGAGCAATCTAGCGGAAGGTTTTGAGCAAGCCGGCTTAGGTAGCTTAGCCGAAGCGATGTTAACCCAAGACAGAGTGGTACAGTTTTGAGTCAGCTAACTTATCTATTTCGTAGCGCACCGCATGGCAGTGCGGCTGGCCGTGAAGGTGTGGATGCACTATTAGCCGCGTCGGCTTACTGTGAAGATATCAGCGTCATTTTCATGGGAGATGGGGTTTACCAGCTTCTACTGGGACAAGAACCGAGTAAGATCTTGAGCAAAGATTATGCGCCGATGCTGAAGCTTTTCGATTTATATGATATTGAACAAGTCTTTGTGTGCTCAGAGTCATTAGCTCAGCGAGGTTTGGCTCAAGCGGACTTAGTCATTGAAGCTCAAGCGTTAAGCTCAGAGCAGCTCAAAGATAAGTTGCAACACGCTGGCAAGCTACTGTCTTTTTGAGGAAGTTATGTTACACATCATAAAAACGGTCTCCGCTCTAGAAGACGCCATGCCCTTATGTAGTTGTAGTGCACAGGATGACATCTTACTTATAGAAGATGCCGTGTACGCTGCTAACTCGCAGCATAAAGCGTTTTCCCACCTAAAAAACCGCAGTGTATTTGTGCTAGAGAGCGATATTAACGCTCGCGGTATTGCGAATCGTATCAGTCCATCACTGACGATCGTGAATTACTCAGGCTTCGTTGAGCTCACAGTTAAACAGGATAAATCGCTTACTTGGGATTGAACGTGATTTACTGTCGCTAAAGCTTTACGGATGAATTGTCCTAATTGAACAAAAAAGATCCGTATATTTCTTGACACACCTCTCACTGCTGCATAGAATTTTGCGTCCCTAACTGCAATGGTGGTTGGGGATAGATTTTTCACAAAGCTTACTTTCAAGTAAATCAGGAGCTAGTTAATGGCAACTATTAACCAGTTGGTACGTAAGCCTCGTGCAAAGCAAGTTGTTAAAAGCAACGTGCCTGCACTAGAAGCGTGCCCACAAAAACGTGGTGTATGTACTCGTGTTTACACTACTACACCTAAAAAACCTAACTCAGCACTTCGTAAAGTTTGTCGTGTACGTCTGACAAACGGCTTCGAAGTTACATCGTACATCGGCGGTGAAGGTCACAACCTTCAAGAGCACAGTGTTGTACTAATCCGTGGCGGTCGTGTAAAAGACCTTCCGGGTGTACGTTACCACACTGTTCGCGGTGCACTTGACTGTGCTGGCGTTAACGACCGTAAACAAGGTCGTTCTAAGTACGGTGTGAAGCGTCCTAAGTCTTAATGGATTCCGTTAAGTAAGGCCAAACACTAAATTATTTTTAATTTTTTGAAAAAACTGAAAAGTTTTGGATAAAACCTGAAGAAGACAACGGAGATAAATCCATGCCACGTCGTCGCGTCATTGGTCAGCGTAAGATCCTTCCAGATCCAAAATTCAAATCTGAATTGCTGGCAAAATTCGTTAACATCCTAATGGTTGACGGTAAAAAATCTACTGCAGAGAAAATCGTTTACACTGCACTAGATGCTATGGCTGAAAAGTCTGGTAAAGACCACTTAGCTATTTTTGAAGAAGCTCTTGAAAACGTACGCCCAGCGGTAGAGGTTAAATCTCGCCGTGTTGGTGGTTCAACTTACCAAGTACCTGTAGAAGTACGTCCGGTTCGCCGTAACGCACTTGCTATGCGTTGGTTGGTTGAAGCTGCGCGCAAGCGTGGTGAAAAATCTATGGCTCAACGCCTAGCAGCTGAAATGCTAGACGCGTCTGAGAACAAAGGTACTGCGGTTAAGAAACGTGAAGACGTTCACCGCATGGCTGACGCAAACAAAGCGTTCGCTCATTACCGCTGGTAATACCTTCTGTGCTGCGAGGTTCTCTCGCAGCACTTTTCTATACTCTAAGGTACACCTTAGTAAGAGGATACAATCGTGGCTCGTAAAACTCCTATTGAGCGCTACCGTAATATCGGTATCTGTGCTCACGTAGATGCAGGAAAAACAACCACAACTGAGCGTATTCTGTTCTACACTGGCCTTTCTCACAAAATCGGCGAAGTTCACGATGGTGCTGCAACCATGGACTGGATGGAGCAGGAGCAGGAACGTGGTATCACAATCACATCCGCTGCGACTACTACATTCTGGCGTGGTATGGAAGCACAGTTCCCTGAGCATCGCGTAAACATCATTGATACCCCTGGACACGTTGACTTTACTATCGAAGTAGAGCGTTCTCTTCGTGTACTTGATGGTGCTGTGGTTGTGTTCTGTGGCTCATCTGGTGTTGAACCTCAGTCTGAAACTGTATGGCGTCAAGCAGACAAATACCACGTTCCACGTTTGGTATTTGTAAACAAGATGGACCGTGCGGGCGCAGACTTCCTACGCGTTGTGGACCAAATTAAAAATCGTCTTGGTGCGAACCCTGTTCCAATCCAACTGAATGTTGGTGCAGAAGATGAGTTCAGAGGTGTCATCGACCTTATCAAGATGAAGATGATCAACTGGAATGAAGCCGATCAAGGCACTTCGTTTACTTACGAAGACATCCCAGCTGACATGATCGAACTTGCTGAAGAGTGGCGCAACCACATGGTTGAATCCGCTGCTGAAGCTAGCGAAGAGCTGATGGACAAGTACCTTGAAGAAGGTGAATTGACTGAAGCTGAGCTCAAACAAGCTCTACGTACTCGTACACTAAACAACGAAATCGTACTGGCCACTTGTGGTAGTGCGTTTAAGAATAAAGGTGTTCAAGCGGTACTAGATGCAGTGATCGAGTTCTTGCCATCGCCGGTTGACGTACCTGCAATTAAAGGTGTTGACGAAAGAGAAAATGAAGTTGAGCGTCACGCTGACGACAACGAACCATTCTCTGCGCTAGCATTTAAGATCGCGACTGACCCATTCGTGGGTACGCTAACGTTCATGCGTGTTTACTCTGGTGTAGTAAACTCCGGCGACGCTGTTTACAACTCTGTAAAAGAGAAGAAAGAGCGTTTCGGTCGTATCGTTCAGATGCATGCGAATAAGCGTGAAGAAGTAAAAGAAGTTCGCGCTGGTGATATCGCTGCTGCTATCGGTCTGAAAGACGTAACAACAGGTGACACACTGTGTGATCAGAACCACAAAGTGATTCTAGAGCGCATGGAGTTCCCTGAACCAGTTATTCAGATTGCTGTAGAACCTCGTTCTAAGGCAGACCAAGAGAAAATGGCTATCGCGCTAGGTAAACTGGCTGCGGAAGATCCATCATTCCGCGTGGAAACGGACGACGAATCAGGTCAGACTCTGATCTCAGGTATGGGTGAACTTCACCTAGACATTATCGTTGATCGTATGAAGCGTGAATTCAGCGTTGATTGTAACGTTGGTAAACCTCAGGTTGCTTACCGTGAAACCATTCGTGGTAAAGCGGAAGTTGAAGGTAAGTTTGTTCGTCAATCAGGTGGTCGTGGTCAATACGGTCATGTGTGGGTCAAACTTGAGCCTTCTGAACCTGGCGAAGGTTTCGTATTCGTAGACGAAATCGTGGGTGGTGTGATTCCTAAGGAATACATCAGTTCGGTATCGAAAGGTATCGAGGAACAAATGAATAGTGGTGTTCTAGCGGGTTACCCTGTACTAGATATTAAAGCTACACTATTTGATGGTTCTTACCACGATGTAGACTCAAGCGAGATGGCGTTTAAGATCGCTGGCTCGATGGCATTCAAGAAAGGTGCACTAGAAGCACAACCTGTGATTCTAGAACCAATGATGAATGTCGAAGTAACCACTCCGGAAGACTGGATGGGTGACGTTGTTGGTGACCTAAACCGTCGTCGCGGTATCATTGAAGGCATGGACGAAGGTGTGGCTGGTCTTAAGATCATCCGTGCTCAAGTACCACTATCTGAAATGTTCGGTTACGCAACTGATCTACGTTCTGCAACTCAAGGCCGTGCGTCTTACTCTATGGAGTTTCACGAGTACGCTGAAGTGCCGAAAAACTTCGCAGATAAAATTATTGCAGAGCGTGGTTACTAATTGACGATTGAACTACAAAAAGTTTACGACTTTTTGCGAGATCAGGGCGTCCAAATATTGCGCTAACGGGCGTTGGCGCATAAAATAACAATTTCTGGCGCGTCGTCGATCAATAATGATCACGACGAATCATAACTAGGAAGGAACACGATC
>NZ_JAMQWD010000042.1:0-4766 GCF_024744415.1 Vibrio sp. RM-41-2B
TATCTATAAAATTAAGTATGAGAGTTGATTAGTTGGAAAAATCAGAGAAAACAGCAGTCGAAAAGGTCCTTTTGAGTGTTATCTCATTAGTTGGGACAATTATCTTATTGCCTTTCATTGTGCTAGTAGTACTTGCATTGGGTTATTTATTCGCCTTGTTCGATCTATTAGGCTCTGGAGATGCTTCATTACCTGAAGAAATCAAGTCATTGATACTGACAATTTGGCAGCAGGTTCTTCCAATAGCAGATAAGGGGTTAGCTCTTGTAAGCCCTATTTTAGTTTTGTTGATTCTAAGTGGTTTGGTTCGTTGGATAATTCCAAATGGCAAAAGTAATTTTAAGGAACTCACTGACAATATACCGTCAATTCTTGCTATTTTAGTTTTGGGGTCATTGTGTTTATTGCCAGTAATGGGTTATGAAATACCTAATGAACTGGGGAATATTGCACTAGTAGTAGTAGGTTTCTATTTTGGCAAACTACACACACATACAGATAAAACATAACAAACAATTTAAGAGGGATTCCCAACGCTTGGCATTTTTGTTTCTACTTCAATTTTAGTGGTTACGGTACAATGCTTTAGGTCGGGTGGTAGCGTTGCTCACCCCTTAATTGGGCGTTATGCGATTCATGAGGTCAGTGAAAGGAATAGAAATTTATGTACAAAGTTGGCGTTGTTATATTTGATGATTTCACAGATGTAGACTTTTTCCTTATGTATGATTTGCTTGGGAGGACAACCGACAGTTGGACGGTCAGCATACTGGGAACTAAACCTGAGCATCATTCACACCTTGGCATGAAAGTTAGAACTGACGGACATATTTCAGAGGTGGCGAACCAAGATGTCGTTCTTATCACTAGTGGTAAACGTGGTATTCCAGCAGCGATGAAAGATGCTGAATTTATGTCAGCGTTTAGCCTTGACCCAAACAAACAGCTAATTGGCTCGATTTGTGCTGGTTCATTCATCCTTCATGAGCTCGGTTTACTAAAAGGTAAGCCATTGACAACCAATCCAGATGCTAAAAGTGTTCTACAAAAGATGGGAGGAGACGTTCAGGATCTGCCTCTAGTAGTAGAAGGTAACATAGCCACTGCCGGAGGTTGTCTTTCGCTGATTTATCTCATTGGTTGGGTGGCAGAGCGGCTTTTTGACTCAGGTAAACGAAAAACTATTCAGAATCAATTAATTCCAGCTGGGCAGTTAGAACTTTTTGAAGAGCTCATTAACACAACTATTCAGTCAGCAGAGTCGAAAAATTCGCATAACAAAGCGTTTAAGAGTGATTCGTAACGCTTGGCATTTTTAGTTTGCGTTGGTTTTGGTGTTTAAGGTGCAATGCAGGAAGTCCGGCATTGCGTTACTCACACCTTAACGCGGCGTTAGCCGTCAAAGTTTACAAATAGGAAAGGAGTCCTAAATTGAAAATTGCATTAGTCACTGGTGGCTCAAAAGGTATCGGTTTGTATTCAGTTCTTCGGCTCGTGAAGCAGGGATATAAAGTTATTACGTGCTCGCGTTCGAAGAAGATTTGGCTTGATGTAATGCAAAAATATCCAGAATTAAAATCTGTTGATTATCAGTTGGTTGACATTGCGAATGAGCAACAATTAGACGGTTTATTTGCTCACATTGAAGCTCAATATGGAAAATTGGATGTAGCGGTAAATAACGCTTCTCCGATTCTTGCTTCTAGAGGTTACCTGTCTCAAGTCGATGTACCACTTCTCAAAGAAACACTTCATGTGGATTTTTTGTGCCAAGCCTTATGTTTGAGGTCTGAACTGAAACTAATGGAAGCAGGAGCATCCATAGTAAATGTAAGTTCCGTTAATGGTCTTAGGCCAACACCCAATGCATCAATGTATAGTGCTGCTAAACACGCGCTTGAGGGTCTGACTAGATCTGTTGCGCTAGAAAGCATCAAGTCTGGAATTCGAATTAATGCGGTTGCTCCCGGTGTAACGTGGACTCCCCGATGGGAAGAAAAGCAACTTGAAAACTCTGATATTCGCGCTGATGTTTCTGACGTAGTACCAATCAATCGTTTTGGGGAAATCGACGAAATCGTCAATGCAATTGAGTTTTTATTATCAGATAAAGCCAGCTATATCGTCGGTCATACGTTGGTAGTTGATGGTGGGCTATCGTTGGCATGATCGGCTAACAAACAATTTAAGAGTGATTCGGCACGCGTGGCACTTTTACTATGCGTTGTATTTAGTGATTAAGGTGGTATGCGGAAGCATCGGTATTGCGTACCTCACACCTTAATTGGGCGTTAGCACACAACAATTTAAATCAGCCATAATAGGTAGCTATGGATATTCATCAAATTTTGACTAGTGCTTTAAAAAAAACGAGATATCTTCCACTCTGAAGCTGATTTTCAACATCACTTAGCATGGGAAATTCACAGTTTTTCTGGTGATAGTTCTGATATTCGCTTGGAGTTTCCTTTGTCAAAAAGTGAATCCAAGAGATGGGAGTATTGCGACATTTTAGTCCGGAATCCATCTCCAATAGGAATTGAACTGAAATATAAAACTAAGAGGTCCATAGCCGAAGTAAACAATGAAGTATTTGAGTTAAAGCAGCAAGGTGCTCAAGACTTGGGAAGATACGACTTTCTAAAAGATATAAACCGATTGGAGTTTTGGTGTAAGCAGAACCAAATTTCTAGAGGTTACGCGATACTACTCACTAACGATTCAAGTTATTGGTCTGCTCCTGTTCAACTTAATACAGTAGATAAGGCATTTAGGCTACATCATAACGAAGTTGGCGGACAGTTGAAGTGGGACGCTGCTGCATCAAAAGGAACAATGAAAGGTCGCGAACGCAGCATCGAATTGCATGGTCACTATTCATTAAAGTGGTTTGATTCTCCTCGCATTGGTTTTAAGTATTTATTTGTAAAAGTTGAGTGCTAACAAAGCGTTCAAGACGGATTCACAACGCTTGGCATTTTCGGTTTGATTCAGCTTTAGAGTTTACGGCACAATGGTTTAGGCAAAGTGGTAGCGTTGCTCACCACTTAACGCGGCGTTAGTACTGGATTGGCATCAACGGTAAAATTTTCGGAGTTTATCGGTTTCTTTTCCTAGCTTTACACCTGGTTAAATGTGCCTTTCACGTTCTTTCCGGTGGCACTATATGAGTTGTGTTCGCGTTGATTTCACCGTTTACGGTTTCTAACTTTCGGGTTATTTCTTTGGTGTGGTTTCTTTGATGCTGGGAAATTTTCGTCAAACACTGAGTTTCTTTGGCGCGGTTGTTTAATCCTGAAGACCGTATCCTTTGCTAATTTGAAAACGGTGAAAATAGGTCAGTTAAGCAAGTTTTTCTTCTCGCCAACTTGCGTTTTGAGATTGAGTTCTAGTTTGGCAGTTGTCCCTTTAGCTTCAGCGTTTTAAGTCTTAATTTTCGTGCTATATTTCAATATCTTGGCATGTACCAAAGGTTAACGGGCAGCGTACTAACAAACAATTCAAGAGGGATTCGTAACGCGTGGCATTTTTACTATGCGTTAATTTTAGTGATTAAGGTGGTTTGCGGTGGCATCGGTGTTGCGTTACTCACCCCTTAATTGGGCGTTAGCCGTCATGGGGCTTGCTATACTCAAAGTGATAGAATAGTGTCACTTTAGTATTCCTTTGGAGCAGCCCTCATGAAAGTAGAACTAGTTACATCACTTAAACGCCAAGCAACCAAGATCCTCGCCGATCTCCACGACACTAAAGAACCAGTGTTAATTACCGAGCATGGTAAGCCATCTGCGTATCTAGTTGATGTTGATGATTACGAGTTCATGCAAAATCGTTTGGCTATTCTTGAGGGGATCGCACGAGGTGAACGCGCACTAGCTGACGGTAAAGCGGTAAGTCATGATGAAGCCAAGGAAAAAATGTCAAAATGGCTGAAATAATCTGGACTGAGCCAGCGTTATCTGACCTCAACGATATCGCAGAATACATAGCACTTGAAAATATTGTTGCTGCAAAGCAGTTAGTACAAACGATCTTCTCAAAAGTCGAACGACTACAAACTTTCCCAGAGTCAGGTCGTATTCCACCCGAACTAGAACATTTAAATTATCGTGAAGTTGTCGTTAATCCATGTCGTGTTTTCTATAAGCAAGATGGCGACAAGGTGTTTATTCTTTTTGTAATGCGTGCTGAGAGAGATTTACGGAAGTTCTTGTTGAGTAAGCAATAACCGTTGGGAATGAGCAGTAACAAACTGTTCAAGAGGGATTCGCAACGCGTGGCATTTTTACTATGCGTTGGTTTTAGTGATTAAGGTGGTTTGCGGCAGCTTTGGTATTGCGTTGCTCACCCCTTAACAGGGCGTTAGTTGGCTAACGAAGAAAAACGTACCTAAAGAAGAATGTTTAGGGCTAAAGTCCGTGTGTATTTGCTAGGTTTTCTTATTTCCATTTCTAGTTATTTGGGGTTGTGAAAATCGTGCTTTGGTTTCTTGTTTGGTTTGGATCTTCTGTTTCAGAAGCCGCTTTGTTTGTTGAAAGTCAGGTCTGTAACACCGTCTGTCTAAAAGAGCTTTTTTGTGTTGTTATTCCGTTTTCTAAGGCGTTTGAGTTCCAAGTGGTTTCAGTGACAAGTGCTTTGAAAATGCACCTGATTTGAGTCTTTCAAAGCACATAAAGCCAGTGTTGGCAAAGCGGCAATCAACATCACATCAAAGCTTTAGGTTTGGCAACTAACAAAGTATTCAAGAGGGATTAACAACGCTTGGC
>NZ_JAMQWD010000043.1:0-63981 GCF_024744415.1 Vibrio sp. RM-41-2B
TATGCAAATGGATTAGTTTTTTATTTGAAATGTAATATTTCTGGTTTAACTTAAAATAAAAGGCATCACAGGATTGATAGCCAAAAGAATAAATAAACACGTCAGTTGGTGATGTATTTCATCAGTGTATTAAGTTTGCTTTTTAAATGCCGTTAAGAATGGAGTCTTCAATGAAGAAAGTCGCTTTGATCACTGGATCAAAAGGCGGAATTGGTTCTGCTATTTCCTCTCAATTAGTGAATGATGGTTACCGTGTAATCGCTACTTATTTCACAGGAAACTATGAATGTGCGTTGGAGTGGTTCAACAGTAAAGGGTTTACCAAAGATCAGGTTCGCCTTTTTGAGTTGGACGTAACAAACACTGCAGAGTGTGCAGAAAAGTTAGCGCAATTGCTTGAGGAAGAAGGGACCATTGATGTCGTTATCAACAACGCAGGTATCACACGTGATGGCGTGTTTAAAAAGATGACTGCGCAAGCTTGGAATGATGTCATTAATACCAACCTCAATAGTCTATTCAACGTTACGCAACCTCTGTTCGCTGCGATGTGCGAAAAAGGCGGTGGTCGTGTCATTAACATCTCCTCAGTCAATGGCTTAAAAGGGCAGTTTGGTCAAGCAAACTACTCGGCGGCAAAAGCTGGGATGATAGGTTTCTCTAAAGCGTTGGCGTATGAAGGTGCTCGTTCGGGTGTGACAGTAAATGTTATTGCGCCAGGTTACACTGGTACACCAATGGTTGAGCAAATGAAGCCAGAAGTGTTGGAATCCATCACGAACCAAATCCCAATGAAACGCCTTGCGACACCAGAAGAAATTGCAGCATCAGTGAGCTTCTTGGTCAGCGATGCCGGCGCCTATATCACCGGTGAGACTTTGTCGGTGAACGGCGGCCTATACATGCACTAAGGAGATAAGATGATGGAAAAAGTATTTATCGTAGCGGCGAAGCGCACTCCAATTGGCGCTTTTGGTGGCAGCCTGAAAAATACCTCAGCTGGCGATCTGGCAGCAGTAGCGATTAAAGGCGCGTTAGAAGCAGCAAAGTTGGCTGGCGACAAGGTTGACGAAGTGATTGTCGGTAACGTTGTTGGTGCAGGTCAAGGCATGGGGGTTGGCCGCCAAGCCGCATTGTTTGCTGGGATTCCTGAATCTGTTCCTGCATACGGCGTAAACATGGTTTGCGGCAGTGGCATGAAAACCGTCATGGATGCGGTTTCACATATCCTTAGTGGCGATACAGAGGTTGCTGTTGCAGCAGGTGTTGAGGTCATGTCTCAGATTCCGTTTGCCGCGCCAAGCAGTATTCGTGATGGCAACAAAATGGGCAACCTAGAGCTGAAAGACTTGCTCGTAGCGGACGGTTTAACCGACGTTTACAACCAATATCACATGGGTGTGACGGCAGAAAACGTTGCAAAAGAAATCGGCCTAACCCGTCAACAGCAAGACGAGTATGCGCTGTCTAGCCAACAGAAAGCGGTGGCGGCAATCGAAGCGGGCAAATTCAAAGACGAAATTGTGCCCGTAGAAGTAAAGCAACGCCGTGAAACGGTGCTATTCGATACCGACGAATACCCAAAGGCTAATGCGACTATGGAAGCGTTAAGCAAGCTGCGCCCTGCTTTTGACCGTGAAGGCACTGTGACTGCGGGGAATGCATCAGGTATTAACGATGGTGCGAGTGCAATTATCGTCGCGTCTGAGAGCGCAGTTAAAGCACATGGACTCACGCCTATTGCTGAGATCGTAAGCTATGCGCAATCGGGACTTGATCCGAAAATCATGGGTCTAGGTCCAGTGGAGTCAGTCAATAAAGCATTAGCAAAAGCAGAATTAACGGTAAACGACATTGACGTTTACGAGTTAAACGAAGCATTTGCCGCGCAAGCACTTGGCGTGATTCATCAGTTGGCGGAAACCAACCAAGTTCCCGTTAACGCGATTCAAGATAAAGCGAACTTTAATGGTGGTGCTATCGCGTTAGGTCACCCACTTGGTGCATCGGGCAACCGAATCTTAGTGACGCTTGTTCACGAGCTTCATAAGCAAAATGGTCAATATGGTGTCGCATCACTTTGTGTGGGCGGCGGCATGGGGACGGCTGTGGTTATAAAAGCAGTTAAGTAATTATTTAAACGGACATTTTTAATTCTTTCTCTAGGAGATAAACCATGTACACAGATTTCTTCAAAACCTTTAGCGATCAAACTGAAAAAAATCTAGAACCTTACTTGAAGTTCAACAAGCTAGTGACAAAAAACGTAGAAGTGTTGACTGAGCTTCAACTGAACGCAATTCGTACTTACAGCGAAGTGGGTCTGAACCAAATGAAAGCGGCATCAGAAATCAAAGACGTAACGTCATTGACTGCTTTCAACAGCCAGCAACTAAGCGTTCTTACTAAGCTTTCTCAGCAAATGATGGATGACAGCAACAAGCTTCAAGCCATTGCAAAAGAGTTCAAAGAAGACGTTGAGAAAATGACTTCGGAAAATCTAAAGACTGTTACTCCTGCGTAATTTGTCCGATTCTCGCCGCCCCTAGATTTGGGCGGCGTTGTTTTTTCCGAATATAGGAGTAAGACTATGTTTCAACACTTCTTTTCGGACTATCTTGTGAAGCTTCAGGAAACCAATCATCAGTGGTGGCATGATTTCGAAGTGAACAAGGCAGTCGTGAACTCTCCTTTAAACAAGGCCATGCAAGAAGTGAACTTGGAAGACACTGCCAAACTCTTCGAACAAGCTGTAAATCAACCTGCTGCGATCTTAAAACTGCAAGCAGAATGGTGGGAACAGCAGCTACAAATTTGGCAGAATGTCGCGTTGGCGGGTAACCAAAAACAGATCATTGAAGCAGAAAAAGGGGACAAGCGTTTTTCTAATGAAGCGTGGCAAAATGAGGTGATGTATAGCTTCATTAAGCAATCCTACCTGTTATTCAGCAAGACTTATTTAGATACAATTGAGTCACTCGAAGGTTTGGATGAAAAATCTAAAGAGCGAATACTTTTCTTTTCTCGTCAAGCCATCAATGCACTTTCCCCTTCGAATTTCATCGCGACGAATCCAGAACTCTTGAAACTGACACTTGAGCAAAACGGTCAAAACCTTCTGGCTGGCTTAGAGCAGTTAAAAGAAGACGTTGAGTCCAGTGCGGACATTTTGAAAATTCGTATGACGAACAACAATGCGTTCCGCGTGGGTGATGACGTGGCGACCACTCCGGGCGATGTGGTTTTTCAAAACGAATTGTTTGAGTTAATTCAATATCGACCTCTAACAGAGAAAGTGAATGCGACGCCACTGCTCATCGTTCCGCCTTTCATTAATAAATACTACATCCTTGACTTAACAGCGAAGAACTCAATGGTTCGATGGTTGCTAGAGCAGGGACATAGCGTATTTATGATGTCTTGGCGCAACCCAGGCAAGGCACAAGCGCATGTAGAGTTTGGTGACTATGTGACAGAAGGCGTCGTCAAAGCTGTCGCGGCAATTGAAGATATAACGGGCCAAGAGCAAATCAACGCGGCTGGTTACTGTATCGGTGGTACGGTTCTGGCGAGCACGGTTGCGTACTATGCGGCAAAACGTATGAAGAAGCGTATTAAGTCAGCGACTTTCTTCACCACATTGCTCGACTTTTCTCAGCCAGGCGAAGTTGGCGCGTACATCAATGACACCATTGTGAGTGCAATTGAGGCGCAAAACAACGCAAAAGGGTATATGGACGGTCGTTCATTAAGCGTCACATTCAGCTTACTGCGTGAAAACAGCTTGTACTGGAACTACTATGTCGACAACTACTTGAAGGGCAACAGCCCAGTCGATTTTGACTTGTTGTACTGGAATAGTGACAGTACCAACGTGAGTGCTGCCTCTCATAACTTCTTGCTTCGTGAACTCTATTTAGAGAACAAGCTAGTGCAAGACAAAGGCGTCAAAATTGGTGGGGTATGGATTGATCTAAATAAGATCAAAATTCCTAGCTATTTTGTATCAACGAAAGAAGACCATATAGCGTTATGGCAGGGAACTTATCGTGGTGCCCTGAACACTGGTGGCAACAAAACGTTTGTTCTTGGTGAGTCGGGTCATATTGCGGGTATCGTGAACCCTCCAGCGAAAAATAAGTATGGTTATTGGTTGAACGATACTTTGGATGATTCGGCTGACGAGTGGTTGAATAATGCAGAGCACAAAGAGGGGTCGTGGTGGACACATTGGAATGAATGGCTACTTCAATTCAATCCTAAAGAGCAAGTCGAACCATTCCCTATTGGCTCGGAAGACCACCCAGCAATCGATGAAGCTCCAGGGCAATACGTCAAGCAGGTTCTGCCAGTAAAAGAATCTTAAACAACTCCCTATAGCAGTAAATTTTAGCGACCTTTATGGTCGCTTTTTTGGTCGTTACTGGCCACCTTATTATACCGATTGAATATATGTATCGGTTGAGGACATTTTGGGCCGAAAGTGACTGTGAATAAAAAAGCGCCGAGTAGATACTCAGCGCTTAGTGTCAACAAATAGGCAAGTTGACGGGTAGAGGTGCGTTACGTTACACCTCTTTATCCTTACCAAATGACAGCAGCCAGAGAGAGATTGCTGCTACTGCCACAAAGCCGGAAAGAATAATCACAGGCATGGCGCTATAGCCAAGAATATGCCAAATTACAGATTCTAAAGTACTCATGGGAAGTCTCCTTAGTGCCAGCCTTCAACGCCGCTCATGTCCGGTAGTTTGTGCGCGATGCCTTTGTGACAATCAACGCAGGTTTTCTCTCCAGAAGCTAGCGCAGTAGAGTGCTGTTCCGCTGCTCGTGAGCCTTGTTGAGAGTAATCCATGTAATCAAACTCGTGACAGTTACGACACTCAAGAGAGTCATTCTTTTTCATTCGCGCCCACTCTCGCTCAGCAAGGTGTCCTCGACGCTCTTGGAACTTCTCTGGTGTATCGATAGTACGCAGAACATAGTGAGCGAATAGCTCTTTGGATGCTTGTACTTTACGAACGATCTTATCTGTCCATTCATGAGGAACGTGACAGTCTGAGCAGATGGCACGAACACCAGAACGGTTAGAGTAGTGAATTGTTTCTTGAATTTCAGCAACGATTGGTGCGTGACAGCCAGAACAGAACTCTTCTGTGTTGGTTGCCTCCATACCTGTGTTGAATGCGCCCCAAAATAAAAGACCGCCAGCAAAACCTAAGAACAAAACCACACCAGCGGCAGCTTTACTTGGGTTCTTCAGTCTTTTCCAAAACGCTTTAAGTATTTTCATAAATAACCTCTTAGTACTCGCGTTTCAATTACTGAAGCGAATCAACTGCCTCGAACTTGTTTTCAACTAGTGGCTTAGCATTAGTTTGTGGCACGTGGCATTGCAAACAGAAGTAACGACGAGGAGACATATCCGCCAATACAGCATCTTCTCGGTTTACATAGTGCGTTACGCTAATTTTAGTCGCGCCTGACTCTTTTGCATTTTTCCAGCTGTGGCACGCAAGACACTTGTTAGCATTTAACGATACTTCGTAGTGACGGATGCTGTGTGGGATCAACGGTGGTTGATAAACAAAGCTATCTTCAACAATCTGGTCTTTAGGGAAGTCCTTGAACTCATCTGCTGGGCGTGTGTCTTCCAATTGAGACATTCCACGTAGAGACTCTAGACCACCAATGCCACCTGGATTATCTAACTCAGCTTGCGCAATGCCTGTCACTAACGCACCTACAGATAAAACTGCGACAAGTAATTTTTTCATCATTTCATCTCCGCCTTTATGGCTTAAATTCTTTATTAGGCCGCCATAATGACGGCCGTAGCATTCAGTATCTGAAGGTTAAGCAATCTTAGTGATTTTGACTGGGCACTTCTTAAAGTCTGTCTGTTTAGACAGTGGATCAGTCGCATCTAGGATAAGCTTGTTAATCAAAATACGTGCATCAAAGAACGGTACGAATACCAAACCTTTTGGCGGACGGTTACGACCGCGAGTTTCAACACGAACGCGTACTTCACCGCGTTTGTTTGCCATGAGTACTTCTTCACCACGACGAACATTGCGTGCTTTTGCGTCTTCTGGGTGCATGTAACACACTGCGTCTGGTACTGCTTTGTATAATTCAGGTACACGACGAGTCATGGTGCCTGTGTGCCAATGCTCAAGAACACGACCAGTACATAACCACATATCAAACTCATCGTTTGGCACTTCTGGTGGCGCTTCATATGGTGCAGAGATAATCTTCGCTTTGCCGTCAGCATTGCCGTAGAAATCCCAACCAGAACCTTCTTTTGCGTATGGGTCAGAACCTTCTTTAAAGCGCCATTGTGTTTCCTTACCATCAACAACTGGCCAACGTAGACCACGCACTTCATGGTAACGGTCGTATGGTGCTAAATCATGCCCGTGACCACGGCCAAACGTTGCGTATTCCTCAAACAGACCTTTTTGAACATAGAAACCGAAGTGGTGGGCATCGTCATTCAATTCGCGAGCTTCTTCGATAGGGAACTTGTCGACATTACCATTGCGGTATAGTACGTCGTACATGGTTTTACCACGGTACTGAGGCGCTTTCGCTAGAAGCTCTTCAGGCCACACTTCTTCCATTTTGAAGCGTTTCGAGAACTCCATTAGCTGCCACAGGTCGGATTTTGCCTGACCGACCGTGCCCACTTGTTGGTACCAAGCTTGAGTTCGACGCTCTGCGTTACCGTAAGCACCTTCTTTTTCAATCCACATTGCGGTAGGAAGAATAAGGTCTGCTGCTTGTGCTGTTGCCGTCGGGTATGGGTCAGACACGACGATGAAGTTTTCTGGGTTGCGGTAACCTGGAAGACGTTCTGTGTTGATGTTTGGACCTGCTTGCATGTTGTTGTTACATTGAACCCAGTAACAGTTCAGAACGCCGTCATTCAGCATACGGTCTTGTAATACGGCGTGGAAGCCAGGTTTTGGTGGAATCGTACCTTCTGGCAGTTTCCAGATCTCTTCTGCAATCTTACGGTGTTTCGGGTTAGCAACCACCATGTCCGCAGGTAGACGGTGAGCGAAAGTACCAACCTCACGAGCCGTACCACATGCTGATGGTTGACCCGTTAGTGAGAATGGGCTGTTACCCGGAGTCGAGATCTTACCGGTTAGTAGGTGGATGTTGTAAACCAAGTTATTCATCCACACGCCACGAGTATGTTGGTTCATACCCATTGTCCAAAGTGACATTACTTTCGTATTTGGATTGGCGTATTGCTTCGCAAGCTCGATAAGCTTCTCTTTTTCAACACCAGAGATTTCAGAGGCTTTCTCAGCTGTGTAAGGTGCAACAGACTTTTTGTACTCTTCGAAAGAGATAGACGTTAGTTTGCCTGAGTTAGGATTCTTCGCTGCTTTTTGTAGCGGATCATCGTCACGTAGGCCGTAACCGATGTCGGTATCTGCTTGAGTGAAGTTAGTGTGCTTGTTCACGAAGTCCCAGTTTACCGCATCGTTTTCGATGATGTAGTTCGCGATGAAGTTAGCAATCGCTAGGTCAGACTGTGGATTAAAAATGTAGCCGTGATCTGCCAACTCAAATGAACGGTGGTAGTAAGTAGAAAGCACGTTCACTTTAACGTGAGGGTGACTTAGGCGACGGTCAGTAATACGAGTCCATAGAACAGGGTGCATCTCTGCCATGTTTGAGCCCCATAGAACGAATGCGTCTGCGTTCTCAAAGTCATCGTAACAACCCATCGGCTCATCGATACCGAATGCGCGCATAAAGCCAACTACAGCAGAAGCCATACAGTGACGAGCGTTTGGATCAATGTTGTTTGAACGGAAGCCCGCTTTCATTAGCTTTGACGCAGCGTAGCCTTCCATTACTGTCCATTGGCCTGAGCCAAACATACCTACGCTTGTTGGACCTTTTTTCTCGAGGGAAGCTTTCCATTTCTCAGCCATGATGTCGAAAGCGTCATCCCAAGAGATAGGTGTAAATTCACCGTCTTTGTGGAATTTGCCATCTTTCATTCTCAGCATCGGCTGAGTCAGACGGTCTTGACCGTACATGATCTTAGAAAGAAAGTAGCCTTTGATACAGTTTAGGCCTTTGTTTACTGGTGCTTCTGGGTCACCCTGTGTTGCTACCACTTTGCCATTTTGAGTACCAACAAGAACAGAACAGCCTGTACCACAGAAACGACAAGGTGCTTTGTCCCATGTGATTTTGGTTTGATCAGAGCTTGCAATCAGGTTGGCTGCAGATGCTGGTAGTGTCACACCTGCGACAGCAGCAGCTGATGCAGCCGCGTTTGCTTTCACAAACGCACGTCTTGTCATTTTCATACTTCACCCTCGATTTGGGAATGTTGTGTTCCAGTGTCTTCTTCATCCGTTTCTTCAAGCCCAGTTTCGATTTGGTGATAAACCAATACCGTGCTCAAGACATTCGGTAAATTGTTGATGGCATCGATAGTGTCTGTGATAAAACCTTGGTTTTCGGTTTCAAGCACGACGATAATCTTGCCTTCTGGACTGTCACCATAGATTTCCGCATTTTCATGTGCTTCGATCTGTTGTTTGATTTCGTCCAGATGTTCCGGCAGTACGTGTACTACCAAACTTGAAATATGCACTTCATTTAGTGACATATAGCTCTCTCATTTATTGCCTTTGGCCGACGACATACGGCTTAGGCTGTTATATTGCTCACATTGATGGATGAAGTCGGGCACACTGAAACACAGGCGCCGCAACCGTTACACTCATCAAGGTCTAAATTGGGTTGTGCTACTTTCCCCAGTTCTAATTTGAACTGAATTGCCATTGGGTCGCACATATCCCCACAGCTTCGGCATTCGACATTTTGTTTTGCTAAGCAGCTATCGTTGATGCTTGCTTTCGCTTGCCAAGGTTGCTCTGTTTTTGGCAAGAAAAGGGGCTCAGGACAGGCGTCTGCACACTGATAACAAAATGTGCATTCATCAATAGAAAAATCGACCGAAGGGAATCCGCCATCACTTTTAGTTATAATCTTTGTTTCGCAGGCCTCAATGCATTTATCGCAGCGAGTGCAATCGTCCGTAAACTGTTCTGGCTTGGTTAACCAAGGCAAACGTACGGCGTTGTCGGGGTGCGCTTTTCTTGCAAAGAGTCTTCTTCTGGAAAGGTCTACCACTTAGTCACCTCGAAACTTGGAACCCAAACTAAGCATAGTCCACAATTTTCATTAATAAACTGTCATTTAAACTAACGAAATTGTAGTTTTTGACATATTTGTATAAATACCTCTTAGGAGGTAAATGGGATGCAATATTGTTTTGGATCAATAAATTCCGTCGCAGGTGATCACATATTGATAAAGTTGAAAGGTAATGGGTTCATTGCACGTACAAATAGGGTTGTTAATGGGCGAGGAACTCAGATTGTTTAAAAATGTGAAAAAGTCAGTGACGCGCACGATTGCGTCCGCGATGCTTCTTATTTTGCTGCTTTCAGTTGCTACGACTGGTTTTGCAATTTTTACATTAGCGTCAAGCTTGAATGATGCAGAAGCCGTCAATGTTGCTGGCTCAATGCGAATGCAAAGTTATCGTTTGGCACATGATATTCAGATTAAATCTGTTGATTACTCTTCACATATTGACGCATTTGAACATTCGATATACTCACCTTCTATGAAAGCGCTCCAGCATTGGTCAGTGCCAGAAGACATTACTCATGATTACTACCGTCTTATTATGAGATGGCATGAGCTCAAGTCGGTGTTGAGAGGAGACAACCCGGCGGAGTACCAACTCCTAGTGGCTGGTTTTGTAAAGCAGATCGATGAGTTTGTATTTAAGCTGCAAAGCTTTTCGGAGCAAAAGCTGATTAACTTAGCTTGGATTGGCGGGTTAGGGTTAGGCGGTATCCTTTGTGTCAGTATGTTTGTTGTCCATTTTGTGCGCCTCGAAGTTGTGCGGCCTTTGCGTGCTTTAGTTTTTGCTAGCGAGCAAATTAAGAATCGCTCATTTAATATATCGCTTGATGTATCCAGCGATAATGAAATGGGGATCCTGACTCGAACCTTTAATCGGATGGCGACGGACCTTGGTAAGTTATACCGAGGGCTAGAACAAGCGGTTGATGAAAAAACGCGTAAATTACAGCATGCGAATCAGTCTTTAGAAGTATTGTATGACTCGTCGAAAGAGTTAACGGCTTCGCGTATTAATCAGGATAACTTCCAAGCCATATTACAACATATTGCAAGTCTTGAAGGCATTAAAGCGGTCAAACTTGAAATAGAGCAATTGGGAGAACCGAGTTGGATATTGATGGAAGGGGAAGAGTGCTGCCACGACTGTGATGAAGATTGCCACAGTAAGGCTCTAACGTTGGACGGTGAGCACTTAGGCTATTTGTATTGGAAGGCCGGGTTACCTTGTCCGAACGAAGCTCTTATTGACAACTTTGTGCAGATTTTATCGCGTGCCGTGTATTACAATCGAGCCCAACGCCAAGCAGAACAAATCCTACTGATGGAAGAGCGAGCCACCATTGCTCGGGAACTGCATGATTCATTAGCTCAAGCACTCTCTTATTTAAAAATTCAGGTCGCTTTATTAAAGAGAAGCGTAAAGAATTTGCCTGATGAAAAAGCGATAGCTCAGGCGAATCAAGTCATTGCTGAGCTAGATACGGGCTTATCTGCTGCTTATACCCAACTACGCGAATTACTGACGACGTTTCGTCTTACGATTAAAGAGGGCAGTTTTGGCCAAGCATTGCAAGATATGGTCGAAACGCTCAACGAACAAACCGTCGCTGACATTACGTTAAAAAATAGACTTTCTTCAACTGAACTGGATGCACACCAGCAGGTTCATTTACTACAGTTGATAAGAGAAGCGGCAATTAATGCCATCAAGCATGCGCAAGCAGATAATATTCACATTCAATGTCTTGATAATGATGGAAAAGTCACAGTAACCGTTACCGATGATGGAATAGGCTTTGAACATCAAGACGAAAAATTAAATCATTACGGTATGAGTATCATGCAAGAGCGAGCCGCTAGGCTGCATGCCGATCTTCATATTGAAGCATCGATCAACAAAGGCTGTACCGTAAAACTAGAATTCCAACATAGTAAGGAAGTAAACAGTGACAGTGTGTAAAGTAATGCTGGTGGATGATCATCCACTCATGCGACGAGGTATTCATCAACTTTTAAGCTTTGAGCCTGAGTTTGAAGTCGTTGCAGAAGCAAGTAATGGCGCAGATGCGGTAGCGAAAGCGCATGAGCTGGAACTGGATCTTGTACTTCTTGATCTCAATATGAAAGGCATGTCAGGCCTCGATACCTTACAAGCGCTACGTGCTGATGGTTGTGAAGCTCGAATTGTTATCTTAACCGTATCGGATAGTCCTGCTGACATAGAAGCAATAGTTCGAAGTGGCGCAGATGGCTATTTATTGAAAGATACTGAGCCTGATGAGCTGGTTGAGTTGCTAAAACAAGCGCATCAAGGTGACAAAGCTTACAGCCAGGAAGTTTCTAAGTATTTGAGTGAGCGTTCAGGACAAGAGGACGTTTTTGATACGCTGACGGATCGCGAAACGCAGATCTTAAGAGAGGTGGCAAGAGGTTTCCGCAACAAGCAGATTGCCGATCGTCTTTTTATTTCTGAATCAACGGTTAAAGTGCATATGAAGAGTTTACTTAAAAAGCTTCAAGTTCCTTCTCGTACTGCGGCAACGGTTCTTTATCTTGAGCGCTTTGGCGATATCAAATAATACAGTTGAAGGTTAATTTCAAACCACCAATAGAATCAATTGTTTAGCGTAGTTTTAATAATAAAAAACCGCCTTTAAGGCGGTTTTTTTATTTGTCTGGGCGAATAGAGTACAAGTCACTGTTGTGCTTACCGCACTCTAAATAGTACTGATAAGCCACTTTTTTGCTTTCAGCAATGACTCTCATGCAGTGCATTTTCCCCTGTTCAAAATATCGAATCTCATATTCTACACTGGTATCAAGTTGCTCAGCGGCTGCCATACTTCGCCTCCATAAACCATCCAAAAAACATCCATGCAAATTATATGCCGTTATAAGGAGCGTCGTTCGGTGTATTTTTTAGCCGATAATTGCGCTCTAACTCACTTTTTTGCGGATAGCTGTGATCAAAAAGTTAATTTCAAACTCTATATATTATTAAGGTGGCAATCAATATTTGTCACACTGGTGTAAGTTTGCCGCAATATTAAGTGATACAAGTTGAGTATAGAACTTAATCAATAGAAAAGGGAATACGAATAAGTGACTAAATTACAGGGTGTATCTAATAAGGTGCTTGGTTATGGCCTTCTATTTTGTTTCGTATTTCTTCTTGCCGGATGTACGAAGAAGTTTCTATACAGCAATATCGATTGGTTCGTTATCGATTACATAGAGGATTATGTTTCTCTGCAAGGTGAACAAGAAGTCTTGGTCGAAGAACGCTTATTATTGTTAGCAGAATGGCATAAGAAAGAAGAGTTACCGTTATATATCGATCATTTAAAAGAGCTTGAGAGATTAAAAGCTAGCGATATAACCCTAAATTATTTGCAGGAAAATCGAGATAGAATGCGAGCGCATTACGATAGAGTGGTAAGCAAAGCGGCACCAGACCTTTTTGCTTTGAGTTTACAGTTAACGAAAGATCAAGAACGGGAATTTCTGAGTAATGTACAAGAGCATTATCAAGAGCGAAACGCAAAATATGCGGATAAAACGGAAGATGAAATACGTGAAATTATTCTAGATAACACAGAAGAATGGATGGAAGAGTGGTTGGGAAGCCTATCAGAAAGTCAGCGCCAATTAGCTCAAACGTTTTCTCAACAAGTCACTCTTAACAGTCCTTTATGGAGAGGTTATCGAGCAACGATATATCAAGAGCTCGAATATCTGTTCGACAACAAGTCCAATGCTGTCACTTATCAGGATATATTTATGCGCCTGTTGTTCGAGCCAGAGAGCTATTACAGTGAGCAGCTTTCTAAAAATATTGATTCTAACTTTGTGCTGGTCGATCAACTGACATTAGATATTTCTCAATCTATGACCGATAAACAATGGCTTCATTTTCGCGGTAAGGTAAAAGAGTGGCGAGTACTAGCTGAGGAATTATTAGATTAGATTCATGCTTCAATTGACGAGGGGATGTGCAGTAGCCTTTCTTATGAAAAAATGATTCAAAGCAAATTCTTATTGAGCTAAGAGCGTAACATAGCTTGAGGTTTGATGAGGTAAGGTCAGCTTACTGATGGTTGATAAAGCCTCATCGTATAAAAACAATGAGAATAAATATGAAACATTTAGTTGAAAGATTTCTTCGCTACGTCACGTTCGATACCCAATCAAATCCACATGTTACGCTTTGCCCAAGCTCGCCTGGTCAGCTTGTGTTTGCTGAGTTGCTTAAGAAAGAGATGATCGAACTTGGCTTAAGTGATGTGACATTAGATAAAAATGGCTACTTGATGGCTAGACTGCCAGCTAACGTTGATTATGAGGTGCCGCCTATAGGCTTTATTGCCCATATGGATACCGCGCCTGACGCCTCAGGAAAAAACGTAAAACCGCAATTTATTGAAGATTACCAAGGCGGCGATATTGCGCTAGGGTTGGGGGATGAAGTGTTATCTCCGGTGCAATACCCAGATTTACATCATCTACATGGCCATAACCTTATCACTACCGATGGCACTACATTACTTGGCGCGGATAACAAAGCTGGTATTGCTGAGATTCTCTCTGCAGTCGCGCTGTTACTAGAAAATCCAGACATTCCACACGGCGACATTTGTATCGGCTTTACACCAGATGAAGAGATTGGCCGGGGCGCAGATTTATTTGATGTTGAAAAGTTTGGCGCGAAATGGGCATACACTATTGATGGTGGCCCGCAAGGTGAACTGGAATACGAAAATTTTAATGCGGCAAACGCCGATGTAATTTTTCATGGTGTCAGCGTTCACCCTGGTACTGCAAAAGGTAAAATGGTTAATGCGATGAACTTGGCTGCGAAATTTCAGGTTCAAATTCCTCAAGATCAAACTCCCGAAACAACAGAAGGCTACGAAGGGTTCTTCCATTTAAAATCGGCAGAAATGGGCGTGGCGCGAAGCGAACTTGGTTACATTATCCGAGACTTTGATCGTCAGGGTCTTGAAGAGCGAAAAGCCTTTATGCAGAAACTCGTTGATGACATGAACGCGGGCTTACGCCATGGTTCTGTAGAACTGAAAATAACAGACAGCTATTACAATATGAGAGAAATGGTTGAGCCTTACCCGCATATCATTGAGCTAGCGAAGCAAGCGATGGAAGCGTGTGATGTGGAGCCGATTATAAAACCTATTCGTGGTGGTACAGATGGCGCTCGTTTATCTTTTATGGGGTTGCCGTGCCCGAATATCTTCACTGGTGGTTTTAACTTCCATGGGATTCATGAGTTTATTTCGGTTGAAATGATGGAGAAGTCAGTGCTTGTCATCGTCAAAATTGCTGAAATCACCGCGAAAAAACACGGTTAACAGATCAGGTCGAGCGGTTCTTGTCGATTGAATGGGGAAAAATAGCCCAGAGTCATCTGGGCTATTTTTAAATTCAAAAACGAAACATTAACGTACGTCTTTGTCTTCAATTTCAATGTCTTCTAGTGGTAGCCAGTCGACTTTCACACCCGCTTGATCGAACATGTCTTGGCTGACTTGGATTTTATCTCCCCAGCGAGATAGAAAGTCTTCAGATTGCTCAGGGCAGTGCACGTGTGAGATCCCTGTTTGAATGATCTTTGCCGCGCAGTTAGGACATGGAAAATGCGTCACCCAAATATCACATCCGTCTAAGTCACGTTTTGAGAACAAAATTGCGTTCTCTTCTGCATGTAGTGTTTTTAGATATTTCAACTCGCGTTCATCGGTATCGACACTGTCAGAAACACCGTGCGGGTAGCCATTAAATCCAACAGATACAATGCGATTCTGTTTAGTGATAACTGCACCGACTTGTGTTGATGGGTCCTTACTCCAAGACGCCACTAGTTCTGCCATCTGGTAAAAGCGTTTTGCCCATTTAGAAATCATAGTCATCCTCTCTGTCGAAGGCGTTGAATTAATTGAATGATAACCCATTTATATTAAAAAAATAGTCAAAATCGGGGTCTTGAGTATGAAGGCGTCATTTTTTGTCTTTTTAACCATAAAACGTTCTTATCTTGAGCACCGAATCTCACTTTCCGTCTTTATACGATATCTTAATTCGCGTTTCCTAGCGCCCTAAATGCACGATGCCTGAGAGTGTATATCAAATAGTTATGATTGAGCTGTTTGTATGTTGCTCATTAAATATCACTGTTAACTAAATTACTTTATTTTCTTTTTGTTTCTCATGTTTACATTTAGAAACATTTTGGGGACTTTTGAGTGAAGTTTTCAGTTGCAGCAAGGAGTAAGGTTGATGGGAATTCAACAATATCCTGTTCTATAAAGACGGTAAATACATGCAAAAGAAACCACTTGTCGCACTAATGGCGGCTACAGCAATCCTCGCTGGATGCGGGGAAGCTAATAATGCCCAAAGGGAAGGCCAGGCGCCTCTCGTAGTGACTCAGGATGTCACGGTTATCGACTACCAACCGAGCAAGTCTTATATCGGTCGCATTGAAGCAGTAGAAGATACCAATATTACCGCGCAGATTTCTGGCTATTTAAAAGCTCGTCACTTTGAAGAGGGGCAAATGGTAGAAAAAGGACAGCTTCTTTATTCTATCGAGCCATCTTCTTTTGAAGCACAAGTCGCGAGCGCTAAAGCGGCACTTGCACAAGCAAAAGCCGCGCTAAAAAAAGCGGAACTAGACCACACCCGAGGTAAAAACTTGTTGCCTCGCGGTAGTATCTCCCAATCTGAGTTTGACGCCTTAACTGCGGCACTTCTTGGTGCGAAAGCCGAGCTAGAAGCAGCAAACGCTCAGCTTAAGCTTGCTGAAGTTAACCTTTCCTATACTCAAATCCGAGCTCCGTTCAGCGGTCGCATTAGCGATACCAAAGTGAGTACTGGTGATCTTGTTTCCCCTTCATCTGGCGTGCTGACAACTTTAGTGAGTTTAGACCCTGTTCATACCTCATTTAGTGTGAGTGAGCGTGAGCGTTTAGCCATGGGTATGGACCAAGTCAAAGGCGACGGCTCAGCAGAATCAAACCGTGTTGAAGTTCAGCTTGAACTGGAAAATGGACAGTTTTTTGAGCATCTCGGTAAGCTTGATTTCTTAGGTAATCGTATTGATACCAAAACTGGTACGATTGCAATGCGTGCGCTAGTGCCAAACCCAGAGCAGAAGTTACTTCCGGGTCAGCACATCAAAGTGAACTTGAGAGATAAGAACACGAAAGACGTTATTGTTATCCCACGACGTGCCGTACAGACTGACTTAGAAGGTGACTTTGTGATGGTGATGGCTGAGGGAAGTGTGGCAGAGCGTCGTAACGTCGAGCTTGGACCTCAGGTTGAACAAGGCATTATCATTCGAGAAGGCCTCGATCAGGAAGATACGGTTATTACACAGGGCCTACAGCGTGTGCGTAATGGTGTAGAAGTGCGCATTCAAACACCTGCTGAAGATAAGCAGTAGGGGGCACTATGTTAAGTCGTTTCTTTATTCAGAGACCCAAATTCGCGCTGGTTATTTCGATCATATTAACGCTAGCAGGCGCGATCTCACTGGCGATTTTGCCAGTGGCGGAGTACCCACAGATAAGTCCGCCATCAGTCAGCGTTTCGGCATACTACACCGGTGCGAGTGCGGAAGTTGTCGAGCAGGCCATTGCGGACCCCATAGAGACGTCGGTCAATGGCGTTGAGGACATGATCTACATGTCTTCAAAGAGCGCGAACGATGGCTCATACAGCCTAAATGTCACGTTCGATGTCGGAACCGATCCAGACATGGCGCAAGTAAACGTGCAAAACCGTGTGTCACAGATCGAGTCAAAACTGCCTCAAGAAGTGCGCATGGTTGGTGTGACGGTGAAAAAACGCTCACCTGACTTGCTGATGGTCCTTAACTTCTATTCGCCTGATGGCAAATACGACGATCAGTTCTTGATTAACTACATTAACTTGAATGTAAAAGATCAGCTGGCTCGTGCGAAAGGCATCAGTGAAGTTAACGTGATTGGTGGTGGCGAATACGCAATGCGTGTTTGGTTAGATCCGGAAAAAATGGCCAACCTTAAGCTAACCACGTCAGACGTATACGCCGCTTTGGCTGAACAAAACGTTCAAGTTGCGGCAGGGCGTGTTGGTGCAGCACCATACAACAATCCTCAAGAAGTTCAGTTTAACCTTGTGACCAAAGGTCGCTTGGAAAGCGTGAGCGAGTTTGAGAACGTTGTCCTTCGAGCTAATCCAAATGGTTCCACGGTTTATCTGAAAGATGTCGCTCGTGTCGAACTAGGTAAAAAGTTCTACGATGGTAACGGTAAATTCCGTGGTCAGGACGCGTCAATTGTTGCATTGTCTCTTCAATCGGATGCGAACGCGTTAGAAAGTGGTCAGGCCGTCATGGAGCTGCTTGAGGACTTGAGTAAAAACTTCCCTGAGGGCATGGCGTATGAGACCAGCTACGATACAACCGTGTTCGTATCTGAATCGATCAAAGGGGTAGTCAAAACACTGATTGAAGCGATTCTATTGGTGATTGCTGTAACTTACTTGTTTTTGGGGAGTGCGCGCGCAACTTTGATTCCTGTTGTTGCGATCCCCGTTTCTCTGATTGGTACGTTTGCCATCATGCAGGCGACGGGCTTCACCATCAATACGGTCACTTTGTTTGGCTTGATCCTCGCGATTGGTATCGTGGTGGACGATGCGATTCTGGTTATCGAAAACGTCGATACCACCATGGCGAAAGACCCAACCATTTCACCGCGTAAAGCGACATTGCTAGCGATGAAAGAAGTAACGGGCCCAATCATCACGTCGACCTTGGTTTTACTTGCGGTATTCATACCAGTCGCGATGCTGCCGGGTATCACCGGTATCATGTATCGCCAGTTCGCTTTGACCATCTGTATTTCGGTTGTGATCTCATCCATCAACGCATTGACGCTGTCTCCAGCACTTTGTTCTTTGGTATTGAAGCAGGGTGGGGGCAACACCGCTAACTGGTTCCAGGCTTTCAACCGAGGCTTAGAGCGTATCACAACGCGTTATGGTCAGGTCGCTGGTTTCTTGGTGAAGAAATCTTTGCTGCTCGTGACGTTCTTTATAGTCGCTATCGCGGCGGTCACTTTCTTTGCGAAAACCACCTCAACAGCGTTTGTTCCTCAAGAAGATAAAGGCATTTTGCTGGTTAACGTTCAGCTACCAGATTCAGCTTCTTTATCTCGTACTGAAGAAGTCACCAATGATTTAATGAACATGATTGGTGAAGAGCCTGGTGTGGATGGCGTGACGGTTGCGAACGGTTACTCGTTTATGACAGGCGCAGCAGCATCAAACGGTGCATCTGTGTTTATCAAACTGCATGACTGGGATACTCGTAACTCGTTGCAAGGGGAGCACTCTGCCAATGCCATCGCGGCGCGTATTAACGGTCGAGCGGCGACAGAGTTGCCTCAAGCGGTTGTGTTTGCGATGGGACCTCCGGCGGTTCCTGGTATGGGCGCTGCGTCTGGTTTTGAGTTTGTGCTTGAAGATACGCTAGGGCGAAGCCGTACCGATTTGTCGATGGTCATGGGAGAAATGATCCAAGCGGCCAACCAAGCCCCTGAAATTGCCTACACGTTTAGTACGTTCCGCGCGAATGTCCCGCACTACTACGTTGATATCGACCGTGAGAAAGCACAGCAGTTGGGTATTTCACTGTCGTCTATTTTCCAAACCTTGCAAGGCAACTTAGGTTCGCTTTATGTGAATGACTTCACCATGTTTGGTAAGAACTTCCGCGTAACCATGCAAGCTGATAGCCAGCACCGTAGCAGCATGGAAGATCTAGAGCGTTTCCATGTTCGTTCTTCGAACGGCGATATGGTTCCGCTAAGTACGCTAGTGAGCTACGAGCAAGTGTTCGAGCCTGATGTAGCATGGCGTTACAACATGTACCGCAGTGCTATCATTCAAGGCCAACCAGCTCCGGGTTACTCTAGTGGTGATGCGATTGCTGCAATGGAACGCGTTGCTGCTGAAGTTCTCCCACAGGGATACACGTATGAATGGACAGGTATGGCCTACCAGGAAGTACTTGCGGGTAACCAAGCCATTTATGCGTTTGCACTGGCTTTGATCTTCATTTACTTGTTCATGGTGGCACAATATGAGAGCTGGAGTATTCCATTAGCCATCATTTTGGTGGTGCCAGTAGCAACGTTAGGCTCCTTCTTGGCGTTGAATCTGACTGGGACACCGCTTAACTTGTATGCGCAAATTGGCCTTGTCTTGCTCATAGCCTTGGCGGCGAAAAACGCAATTTTGATTGTGGAGTTCGCCAAGCAAGAACGTGAAGAAAAAGATGCTGATATCGATAGTGCTGCGGTTAAAGGAGGCACGTTACGTTTCCGCGCTGTGAATATGACATCTTGGTCGTTTATCCTGGGTATCTTCCCGCTGATCTTCGCCGCAGGTGCTGGGCACGTGAGCCAAAACTCGCTCGGCGTGTCGCTGATTGGTGGTCTATTGTGTGTGCTTCTAGCAGGTACATTCTTGATCCCAGGCTTCTACGCTCTGGTGCAAAGACAGCGTGAGAAAGTTCATGGTGGCAACACCAAGCTGGTTCCTCTTGATGATGAGTAATCACACCCGCTGTGCACAGTAGAGCACGAAGTTAAAGTCGAAAAAAAAGCCCGAAGCAATGATTGCCTCGGGCTTTTTATTTGTAGGGAAGGTTATTTTAGCGCGGTTTTAAATTGTGCAACGGCTTCGTCCATATCATGAGCTTGAGCGGAGACAGAGTTCACTTCGTGCAAGCATTCCTGAGCGGATTGCATGTTGTTTTCAGATATCGCGTTAAGCTCGGTGATTGAGCCACTAACTTGGTTCATCACGATACCTTGCTCTTCAATCGCAGAAGCAATGCGCTCCGAATTGCCTTGAATTGCATGCATGTCAGTGATGATCTGCTGCAGGCTAGAATCAAGTTTTTCAGAGGCATTAAGCGTTTGTTGTCCTTGATCGTTACATTGATCAATATCCGCCACGACCGTCGACATTTGAGCTTGAATATCAACAACAACTCGCGTGATTTCCTCGGTAGATTGATGAGTTCGGCTAGCTAGGGCACGTACTTCATCGGCAACAACGGCGAAGCCACGACCTTGTTCGCCCGCTCGCGCGGCTTCAATTGCTGCATTGAGAGCCAGTAAGTTAGTTTGTTCCGCAATTTCTTGGATGATGTTCACCGCACCACCAATTTTATCTACATGTTGGTTCAACGAGCCAATCGACTGCTGACTGTTCGATAAAATACTGGTCAATTGACCAATGTTGGTTACGGTGGTTTCAACAACACTTCGGCCTTGTTCGGCATTATTCGCGGCTTGATGTACACCCTCTACCGCAACCGACGTGCTTTCCGATATTTCGCCTATCGTTGCCACCATTTGCTGAACCGCAGTAGCCATCGATGCAGTGTGGTCCGTTTGAGTATGGAACTGCTCCATAACCCCTTCTAGCTCACGATGCATATTATCGGTACTGGCTGTTAACTGCGCCGATTTTTCTTGGGTGCCACTAATTAACTGCTCAAGCTTATCCAACAGATCATTGAGGTGGTGGCTGATATCAAATAGCTCATCTTTGCCTTTCAAGTCAGAGCGCAGTCCCATGTTGTTTGTTTCGCTAATGTTTCGAATGGTGCCAAGCAAGCTGTTTACTCGTGTATTGATTGAGCGAGAGATCTGCCAAATCAATGCGAAAATAACACCTAAGATCAGAGCAGTAATGACTTGTTTGATGGTCGACATTTGTTCATCACGCTTTGCAGCAGCAGAGCTAAGGGCTGTCGAAAAGGTTTCAAATTGTTCTTCTACGGCATGAGATAATGCGCGAGTTTCACCAAGTAGGCCTTGGTCGTAAGCGACTCCTACAACTTGTTTTTGTGTCGCTACTAGCTTACCTGTTTTGGTGAGCTCCGGAGCATATAGCCCAACAAGCAAATCACTATTGAATTGACCTGATTTGACCGCAGAGTCAAAACGAACCAACGCCAGCAATTGCTGGTGGTCGGAGCGTTGCTTGGCTTCTAACAGTGCTTGCTCGTAAGCAGCAAGAAGGCCACTCTTTGCATCAAGTCCGTAGCGTTGGTAAGCACTGACCAGATTCTGAAAGCCCTTTTGGTATGCAAGGAGGTCTTGTTTGAATCGTTGACTGGAAGGTAATTCATTGCTCGTGAGTATGCTCGCAAGCTCTCTTTCTGTATTTAGAAACTTATCAACATTCGCATCAAATTTGTTTAGGTATTTGTCATTACTACGCAGTAAGAAATCTTTCTCGTTTCTGCGTAAGTTGAGTAAACGTATTTCTAGATCGCCAACGAGTTTGATGGCGTGGTTAAGTTCATTGCTCTTATTGGCGAAATGGGATGACGTACCCAAAAGGGCCACGATGCCTAAAATGGCGATAACTCCGAGGAAGTAGAGTTTTTGCCTAATAGTCATATTGTTGTTTCCTGAATAAGTAACTAAAAAGAGAAATCCAATGAGATTTCCCAAGGGCTAGCAAACGTTGTTCAACTAACATGTCGAGAAAACGACATGCATTAATACAGCACTTTCTTACGTTGCTGCTTTTTCGCTCCATGCTTGTTCTTGGTATCAAGTCTTCGGCGTTGAGAAGCGCGGGTTGGTTTCGTTTTAATACGCTTCTTCTCCTGTAAGGCGGCAGCTTTAATTAAAGCTTGAAGCCGATTCAGGGCGTCTTCCTTATTTTGTTCTTGCGTGCGAAATTGTTGCGCTTTGATGATGATCACGCCATCTTTAGTTATACGACTGTCAGAAAGAGCAAGTAATCGTTCTTTGTAGAAGTCAGGTAAGCTGGAATGTCGGATATCAAAGCGTAAATGTATAGCGGACGCTACCTTGTTAACGTTCTGGCCACCATTTCCTTGAGCTCTAATTGGGGATAATTGAATTTCCCACTCTTGAATTGTGACGGAGTTCGAAATTTTGAGCATGATAAGTAAATGCCGGTAAGGACGATTGAAAGAGCTGATAAATTAACATCACAGATGTACAAATAGAAGAAAAGACATGAGCACGATTGATTTTAGGCCCTATGAGGGATTCATATTTGATATGGATGGTACTTTAATAGATACCATGCCAGCCCATTTGGCGGCTTGGCAAGCAACCGCCGATCGCTTTGATTTTCCGTTTTGTCAGGAGTGGTTTCACAGTTTAGGGGGCATGCCGAGCTTTAAAATTGTTGAGGAGCTAAACCGTGTGCATGAGCTTTCATTAGATCCTAAAACCGTCGCTACATTTAAAATGGAAACGTTCGCTGCTATGGAGCTGCACGGGGACGTTATTCCGTGCACTAATATCGTCTTAGAAGAATATTTAGGCCACAAGAAAATAGCGGTCGGGACTGGCAGTCAACGAGAAAGTGCCATGCGCTTATTGAGCCACTCCGGTTTATTGGACAAGTTGGATGTTGTGGTAACAGCAAGTGATGTAGAGAACCATAAGCCTTTTCCGGATACCTTTTTGGTGGCGGCCGAGCATCTTGGGTTGGAAGCGTCACAATGTCTTGTATTCGAGGATACCGAGCTAGGTAAACGAGCGGCGCATGCAGCGGGTATGGATTGTGTTATGGTGCAAGATAACGAGTTAATCTTTTTTCCAAAACCATAGTAAAAAGAGCGATAAAGCGAGATCAAAATGGGGTGCAAACGCACCCCATTAACTTTTACAACATCATAGATAAAGTATCATAGATGTTTATTCAGGTTGAACTAGCTCTTGGTATTCAAACGAAGGAACCACAACCTCTACGCGACGGTTTTTCTCACGACCTTCACGAGTGCTGTTGTCAGCAACTGGGTTTTCTTCACCCATGCCTTTCACAGTTAAACGATCTGAGTCAATGCCAGCAGCAGTTAGGTAATCCGCAACAGATTGAGCACGACGCTCAGACAGTTTTTGGTTGTAAGTCGCAGGACCAGAGCTATCCGTGTAGCCAGTGATCTCTACTTGAGCTTGAGGGTATTCGTTTAAGAATGATACGAAGTTGTCTAGACGCTCCGAAACAGAGTCTGTTAGCTTAGCACTGTCGAATTCAAACGTACCTGTACCGTACTCTTCTTTGTGCACTTTGCTCATCATCACTGGTTCTGGATCTGGCTCAACCACTTCTTCTGTTACAACTGCCGCAACCACTGGCGCAGCCGCAAATTTGTAGTTAAAGCCGATACCGAAGAAGTTAGCGTCCATGTCGTCCCATACGTCATCAGACAGATCTTGATAGCGTTGATATTCTGCGCGTACGCTCCAGTTTCTGTCGATAGTGTATTCAGCACCTAGCGAGCCAGTTGGAACGAAATCTTTTTCGTCATCAGACATCATGTAAGCACCACCGATCTTAGCGAATAAATTCCAAGATTCGTTCAAGTGCCAGTTGAATTTAGGTGCGAGAGTTAAAGCCGTTAAATTGCCGTCGATCGTATTAACTGTATTAGCCCCTGACTTAAAGTTAGCTTTGTAATCGCCTAAGAAGTCGACACCATACTCTAGCCCGATGATATCGGTGAAGTCATAACCGATATGTAGTCCAGCACCAAAAGCTTCATCATCACAAGGGCTATTTAGATAGCAAGCATCGTCAAGTGTAGTCATGCCTACTTTGCCCCCGATATACATTTCAGCTTGAGCAGAGTTTAAAAGCGCGCTACTACCAGCTACCACTGCTGCTACTGCAATTGCTACTTTGTTCATAATGTTTCCTTGTATTGATTGCATATTAACTTCTACTTCGTTTTATCAAAAAATTAGAAAAAACCAGCGTTTATAAGAAATTAGTTTAATATTCTAATCATTTCATATCAAGCAACAATATCTTTGAACTTGATCAACATTTACTAACCAATAACACCTCACAAACTTCTGATATTTCTTACATTGTAGTAAAGATTTTTGGGGTCATAAGAAAATTGATGATTATTTTGAACTTTTTTCGTAAAGTTTATTTTACATTGTGCGCGGTAGTTAACAGGTGGTTTTTATTTGCATTTATTTGCAAAAACTGATTGCAAGTCTACGCCTAAGCCGATAAGTTACTTAAACGCTAGACAGAAAATGACCAGAGCCCTTGATGCTGCTCGCTTTGTGAACAATGTTGCAATGAGTTCAGTTGGCAAAAAATTGGGTCGGAAATAAAAACCAGGAAGTAGAAGTAATGTTTCAAACTGATGATGTAAGAATAAATAGAGTAAAAGAGTTATTGCCACCTGTAGCAGTATTAGAGAAGTTCCCAGCGACTGAAACCGCTTCTTCGACCACTTTTGATTGCCGTAATGCCATTCACAATATTCTTGAAGGAAAAGATGACCGATTACTTGTAATTGTTGGCCCGTGTTCCATTCACGATCCTGCTGCTGCGGTTGAATATGGTAAAAAGCTAAAAGTATTACGTGATGAACTTGGTGAACAACTAGAAGTTGTGATGCGAGTTTATTTTGAGAAACCGCGTACAACGGTAGGATGGAAAGGTCTGATCAACGACCCTTACCTAAATGATACCTACAAGCTGAATGATGGTCTGCGTATTGGACGTAAGCTTCTTCTTGATCTTACCGATATGGGCTTGCCAACCGCGAGTGAGTTCCTAGATATGATTACGCCTCAGTACGTGGCGGATCTGATCAGTTGGGGTGCTATAGGTGCTCGTACGACAGAATCTCAGGTTCACCGTGAGCTTGCTTCTGGTCTTTCTTGTCCTGTTGGGTTTAAAAATGGTACAGACGGGAACATTAAGATCGCGAGCGATGCGATTCGTTCTGCAAGTGCTTCTCACCACTTCTTATCAGTAACAAAATACGGTCATTCTGCGATCGTAGAAACCGCTGGCAATCCTGATTGCCATATCATTCTCCGTGGCGGTAAAGAGCCAAACTACAGTGCAGCGCATGTTGCTCAAATTAAAGATGAGTTAGATGGCGCTGGGCTACCGAAAAAAGTGATGATTGATTTTAGCCACGCTAACAGCTCGAAGCAGTTCAAACGTCAAATGTTGGTGTCTGATGACGTATCAGAGCAAATAGCTGGTGGCGAAGAAGCAATTTTTGGTGTGATGATTGAGTCTCATTTAGTTGAAGGTCGCCAAGACTTAGTGGATGGCAAAGCGGCCACTTATGGTCAGTCGATTACCGATGCATGTATCGGTTGGGAAGATACGGAAACCGTACTTCGTCAGCTTTCAGATGCAGTAAAAGCGCGCCGTAACAAATAAACTCAACAGAAAGAACTTTTTTTAAAGAGCCAGAGGCATTGTGCCTCTGGCTCTTTTTTATTGAGAATTACTCGCATCTCTTTCTATTGTTTCTGCTTTCCTATATGTTATCTGTATGCGCTGTAACCAAAAGGAATTTGGAATTGAATCGTAATGTATGGCTGTTGTCCCTTTGCCAAGCCCTATTAATGACAGGGAATATTTTACTCATATCTGTTATTGCCCTTATTGGCAAAACACTTGCGCCGTCATCAAGTTTTATTACGTTGCCCGTTGCGCTGCAATTTTTAGGACTGATGGCTGCGACGATCCCTGCGTCACTAATTATGGGCAAGTTGGGACGTCGCCTTGGGTTTAGTCTCGGTAATGTTATTGGCATTTTGGGTGCCAGCCTAGCGACGTATGCGTTAAGTCAACAGAACTTCTATCTGTTCTGTGTTTCTACCTTTTTGCTCGGTGTTGGTATTGGCTTCGGAACGCTATACAGATTTGCTGCTATTGAAGTGTGTGAAGAGTCGGCAAGACACAGGGCGATTTCGATATCTATGGCGGGAGGGGTACTAGCGGCGATACTTGGCCCTAATTTGGCGGTGTATTCACAGCAATGGTCAGATGATGGTTTGTACATTAGTGCTTTTGCCGTGCTTATTGGACTTTATATAACTGCGTTGATCGTGCTGCAAACGATTCGTTTTCCACCAGCACACACGCAAGTTCTACATACTAAAGCGGATAAAGTGGGGCATATTATCCGTCGACCTAATTTCATGCTAGCGGTTATCGCCGCAATGGTTGCGTATGCGGTGATGAACATTTTTATGACAGCAACGCCTCTGGCGATGATTGGTTGTGGCTTTGATTTTGACAAAGCGGCAGGAGTGATCGAATGGCATGTGCTGGGCATGTTTGCACCGGCGTTTGTCACGGGACGCTTGATAGAGCGGCTTGGCGCGAAGAATATGATTTTAGCCGGTGGATTGCTATTTGTTGCTTGCATTGGAATTAACATACACGGAGTGTCCATTTGGCACTTTAGTCTTGCTTTAGTTCTGTTAGGCGTTGGTTGGAACTTTATGTTTATCGCGGCAACTGGGTTATTTAGTCAAAGCTATGAAGCGAAAAACAGGAGCAAGGCTCAAGCATTCAATGAATTCTTCGTGTTCAGTTGTGTCACTATCACTGCATTACTATCTGGCTGGCTTGAATCCACCGTAGGTTGGCAAAACCTTAATTTGTACGTTCTTCCTTTTGTGTTAATCGTCATCGTGATGTTTGCTTTGAAAACGAACAAAGAAACGGAATCCCAAACTGCTTGATTAAATCTTCTATACATGGCCCGGCATAACGTGTCGGGCTTTGTTTATTAGCTCAACTCCACAACTTCTTCTTTATGTTTTTATTGATAATGTGAATTCCCACACTAAAAATGTCGACTTGATAAGACTTTTTATCTAACTTTTTGTAATAAAAATAAAAATCCTGTATATATCTTGCCGAAAATCAATGAAAACTACAGAAGTTTCGTTTATGTCAGCCAATATTTCTCATAAAGCTCAAGAAACTCTCGTGAGGGAGTCTGAGGAACTCGTCTCAACAACGAACCTACAAGGTGTTATTACGTATTGTAACGAAGCCTTTTGCCGTGTTGCTGAGTACACTCACGAAGAACTCGTCGGTCAGAACCACAATATCGTTCGCCACAATGACATGCCTAAAGCCGCTTTCGGCGATATGTGGGCTCGTCTTAAGCAAGGCAAAGCCTGGCGCGGCATGGTTAAGAATGCCACTAAGTCAGGCGGTTACTATTGGGTTGATGCCTATGTCACCCCTATTTATGAAAATAACCACGTTGTTGGTTATCAATCTGTGCGCGTGAAGCCAAAGCGAGAGTGGGTTGATATAGCCACGAAAGCCTACAAGAGTATGCGCGCCGCCGAGAAATCAGGTCGTACTTGGTCGTTGAAAATCAATGAAACCATTCGCTATGCGATTCTACTTGGCGCATTGACCGCACCTGCAGCCGCATATGCATTGTCTATTGAAGGTCCATTAGCTTGGCTTGCAAGTGCACTACCTGCGAGTGTTCTAGCGTTGTTATTCCGCCAAGAATTAATTGATACGCCTCAACAACTGAAAAAGTTACAAAAGCAATACGACAGCGTGAGTCGCTTGATCTATTCCGGTAATACGGCATTTTCGATTGCCGATTTCCATATCAAAATGCTGTCCGCAAGAATTCGAACCGTGTTGGGAAGAATGACTGACTCCGCACTGCCGTTGCAGCATTGTGCTGAAGAATTGAGCCAAACCACAGCAGAAGTTTCGGCTGCATTAAATCAGCAAAACACCGATATTCATCACGTACGTGATGCGACTCAAGAGGTGGAGTCTTCGGCGAATTCAGTCTCTTCTAGCACCAATGATGCCCATATGCTAATTGATGACACCTTGAAGTCATGCTTGATGGCGAAGGAAACCATAGATCAAACGCACACCAATCTAACGCAGTTGAGCCTTCAAGCTGAAAAAGCGACGGAAACGACGTATCAGCTGAGTGATCAGGCGCAGAAAGTGAATCATTTGATGGAAGAGATTGGTGGGATCGCAGAACAAACCAATTTACTGGCACTTAACGCGGCAATTGAAGCGGCGAGGGCGGGTGAGCAAGGTCGTGGTTTTGCTGTTGTTGCCGATGAGGTGCGTGCGCTCTCTGGGCGCACATCCAATGCAACTGAACAAATCCAAGCGTCTATCTCTGCTATGTTGGCGACGATACAAAGTTGGCAAAAAGACATTCTGGCAAACAAAGAGCAAACGGATACATGTTCTCAGGTTGCAGAACAAAGCGCGCTTCGCTTGTCTGAGGTTGAACAGATGATGCAAAGCATGAGTGGGTTGATGGTCGATGTGGCGGAAGCGGCGAACAACCAGCTGAAGCTATCCAGCGATGTAAATCAGCATATTCACTCTATTGCTTCTACGGCAGAGCAAAACTTGGCAGCAACGCACTCCGTAGAGCAAAACAGCCGTCAGTTGAAAGAGCAAGTACAAGATTTCTATCAGCTCGCGCTTCGATTTGAAGACAAATAGCCGTAACGAAAGTCGTTGTGTTCACTTTCTGGCTGTGTTTATACAAATAGGGGCCAGATAAAAGAAAGCCCCGCCATTGCTGGCGGGGCTTTTCAGTTTTCACATTCGCAATAGAGAAAACTGATTATCTTTTTACTGCAATTACGCTAGTAGTTCTTTTGCTGTATTTACTACGTTTTCAGTAGTGAAACCGAACATTTTGAACAGTTCACCAGCAGGTGCAGATTCACCGAATGAAGTCATACCGATGATGCGACCGTCGAAGCCTACGTACTTGTACCAGAAGTCAGCAATACCTGCTTCGATAGCGATACGAGCTGTTACGTCTGATGGTAGAACGGCTTCACGGTAAGCGGCGTCTTGTTTGTCGAATGCATCTGTTGATGGCATTGAAACAACGCGTACTTTCTTACCTTCAGCAGTTAGCTGTGCTGCTGCTTCTACTGCTAGCTCAACTTCTGAACCTGTTGCGATAAGGATTAGCTCTGGCTTGCCTTCGCAATCTTTCAGGATGTAACCACCTTTCGCGATGTCCGCAACTTGCTCAGCATCACGCTCTTGTTGCGCTAGGTTTTGACGAGAGAAGATAAGCGCAGTTGGTGCATCTTTACGTTCAATCGCTAGTTTCCAAGCCACTGCTGATTCAACTTGGTCACATGGACGCCATGTGCTCATGTTTGGCGTTAGACGTAGCGATGCCATTTGCTCAACCGGTTGGTGAGTTGGGCCATCTTCGCCAAGACCGATAGAATCGTGCGTGTATACTTGGATGTTCTGAATCTTCATCAGAGCCGCCATACGCATTGCGTTACGAGCATATTCCATGAACATTAGGAATGTCGCGCCGTAAGGAACGAAACCACCGTGTAGCGCAATACCGTTCATGATAGCCGTCATACCGAACTCACGTACGCCGTAATGCACGTAGTTACCCGAGAAGTCGTTCGCTTCAAGCGACTTAGAACCAGACCACATGGTTAAGTTAGAAGGCGCTAGGTCAGCAGAGCCGCCCATGAACTCAGGTAGTAGAGTACCAAATGCTTCTAGAGCGTTTTGAGATGCTTTACGTGATGCAATGTTTGCTGGGTTTGCTTGAAGATCGGCAATGATTTGGCTTGCTTTCTCTTCCCACTGTGCAGGAAGCTCACCGTTTACGCGGCGTTTAAATTCAGCTGCCAGCTCAGGGTACGCTGCTTCATAAGCTGCAAATTTCTCGTTCCACGCTGCTTCCTTAGCTGCGCCTGTTTCTTTCGCTGACCATTCTGCGTAGACTTCTTGCGGAATTTCAAAAGGACCGTGCTCCCAACCTAGTTCTTTGCGTGTTGCTGCGATTTCTTCAGCACCTAGTGGTGCACCGTGACAATCGTGTGAACCAGACTTGTTTGGTGAACCAAAACCGATGATTGTCTTAGTACAGATAAGTGTAGGGCGAGGATCCGCTTTCGCCGCTTCGATTGCTGCGTTGATCGCTTCAGAGTCGTGACCGTCTACTGCTGGGATTACGTGCCAGCCGTAAGCTTCAAAACGCTTAGGCGTGTCGTCAGAGAACCAACCTTCAACGTGACCATCGATTGAGATGCCGTTGTCATCCCAGAATGCGATCAGTTTGCCTAGACCTAGTGTACCAGCTAGAGAACATGCCTCGTGCGAGATGCCTTCCATCAGACAGCCGTCGCCCATGAACACGTAAGTGAAGTGGTCAACGATGTCGTGGCCTTCTTTGTTGAACTGTGCTGCTAGCGCTTTCTCAGCTAGAGCCATACCAACCGCATTCGTGATGCCTTGACCTAGAGGACCCGTTGTTGTCTCGATACCAGGCGCGTAGCCGTACTCTGGGTGACCTGGAGTCTTAGAGTGAAGCTGACGGAAGTTCTTCAGATCATCGATAGATAGCTCGTAACCGCTCAAGTGCAGTAGAGAGTAAATTAGCATTGAGCCGTGGCCGTTAGACAGTACGAAGCGGTCGCGGTCGGCCCACTCTGGGTTTGATGGGTTGTGGTTTAGGTGAGAGCGCCAAAGAACTTCAGCGATATCAGCCATGCCCATAGGTGCACCTGGGTGACCAGAGTTAGCTTGTTGAACACCATCCATGCTTAGCGCACGAATTGCATTTGCTAGATATTTACGATCCATAGTGATTACTTCTCGATAAGGGTTTGAATAGAGGGAACTCGTCGAAACAAGTTCAAATAGAAAATCTTGAATAAGCGCTGATGGTAAAAGCGAGTAGACGGGCTACTCGCTTTTGGTAAGCAATTAAAGCTTAGCTTCGATCATCGCTTCTAGTTTACCTTGGTCAACGGCGAAGTTGCGGATGCCTTCAGCCAGTTTCTCAACCGCCATTGGGTCTTGGTTGTGTTCCCATAGGAACTCAGAATGAGTCATTGGTGCAGGACGCTCAGCTGCGCCTTTAGAATCAACTAGCTTCTCAACCACTTCACCTTCTGCCGCTTCTAGCTCAGCAAGTAGAGCAGGAGCGATAGTTAGACGGTCACAGCCAGCCAGTTCTAGGATCTCACCGATGTTACGGAAGCTTGCGCCCATTACTACCGTTTTGTAGCCGTACTCTTTGTAGTAGTTGTAGATCTTAGTTACAGACAGTACGCCTGGATCTTCTGAAGCTTCGAAGTCACGGCCTTCTTTCGCTTTGTACCAGTCCATAATACGGCCAACGAATGGAGATATTAGGAATACGCCAGCTTCTGCACAAGCACGCGCTTGAGCGAATGAGAATAGAAGCGTTAGGTTACAGTTGATGCCTTCTTTCTCTAGGATTTCTGCTGCGCGGATACCTTCCCAAGTAGACGCTAGTTTGATAAGGATGCGGTCGTTAGTGATGCCTGCATCGTTGTACATTTTTACTAGTTGACGTGCTTTCGCTACGCTGCCTTCCATATCGTAAGATAGGCGTGCGTCAACTTCTGTAGAGATACGACCTGGGATAGTTTTTAGGATTTCTTTACCGATGTTTACTGCAAGCATGTCACAAGTGTCTTGAACTTGTTGAGCTTTGTCGTTGCTCTGTGCTTTAGCATATTCGATTGAAGCATCGATTAGAGGTGCGTACTCTGCGATTTGAGCGGCTTTCAGGATAAGAGAAGGGTTAGTTGTTGCGTCTTCTGGTTGATACTTTTTGATTGCATCAATTTCGCCAGTGTCTGCTACTACAGTCGTTAGTTTACGAAGTTGCTCTAACTTGTTGCTCATAATCGATCATCCTATTTAAATGGGCTTAAGCGTGATTTTTGTTATCACAGCTTGTGCATTTGCAAGCGAGTTAGCTAATCGTCTCATCGCATTTAATGAGACATCTGCTCAGCCAACTACGGAAAATTTCGTTACCGAACAAATGCCATGAACATTTGATCGATAGCTGAGTAAATGATGTGTCCATATTTATCCTATCTATGCTGAAAGTCAATCGCTGAAATCGACTTATAGTGAACTTCATCAACGTTTTTTTACGGTGTGTTTAGTGGTTAACCCAAATAAACGTTTGCCCTTATTGTTCAAAGGTTGAGCGTTGTACGTGAGGGTAAAAAATTGTAGTGAGAAAATGTTATTGCGATGAGCAAATGTAGCGTTTAAATTGATAAAGAACATATGCTAAGTCAATGAGCATATGCTCACTTATTGCATACAATATCGATCCTCTTAAAGGGCGAGAGAAACCATGAGCAGTTCTAATCAAGATATTTCCATTGAAAACACGGATTTGTTGACAGAGATTTCCGTCGCGTATTATCAAGACGGTGCGACTCAGGAAGAGATATCGAGAAAATTTGCCATATCACGCGCAAAGGTCGGGCGAATGCTCAAGCAGGCGCGTGATGAAGGCATCGTTGAAATCACCGTTAAATACCACCCGGTGTTTAGCGCCAAGATTGAACAACGTTTGATCGAGCGATTCGGCGTCAAGCGCGCGCTTGTTGCTCTTGATCAGCCGAATGAAGAAGCACAACGACTACAGGTATCGGGATTGGTGTCCAATTATCTCACCAGCACGCTTAAAAACGGCATGGTGGTGACGGTCGGGCAAGGGCGCAACGTGTCGTCCGTCGCTCACCATATTGGTGTTATTACGCCGCGTGACTGTAAATTTGTATGTGGTATCGGCGGTATTCACCCACGTGGTGGTATGTATAACGCCGACCACATTTGTCGTCAGTTAGCGAAAAAGTACGGTGGAACGTCCGAAACGCTTTACGCGCCGGCTTATGCAGAGAACAGAGAGCAGAAGTTGGCCTTCATGCAAAATGCAACCGTGAAACAAACACTCGATTTGGCACGTAAAGCTGATGTCGCTTTGGTCGGTATTGGTGACATGAGCGAAAACAGTTACATGGTGGACTTAGGTTGGTTTACGCCTGATGAAGTGGTTCAGTCGAGACTTCAACAAGGCGTGGTCGGGGACTTTGCAGGTTATGATTTCTTTGATATTCACGGTAATGTTGCCAACACCGTAATGAGTGACCGAGTGATTGGTCTTGGTATTGAAGAGTTTCGCCCAATATCGGAAGTCATCGCGATTGCAGCGGAGAACAGCAAGCCGCTCGCCTTACTTGGAGCATTAAGAACCGGAGCGATAGACGTGATCGCCACGAGCGTCAGCAACGCATTAACGGTGCTCAACTTAGATGAGCAAATGCACGGCAACGCGGCATCTGAGAGTTAGCACAAATAATATGCAATTTATGTAATCAGGCTGCGAGGAGTTATAAATGACTCGCAGCCTGATTTCGTTTTCAAGTTAAAAATATTCTCTAGGAGTAGCTTTAAATTTGTACATCTACTCTGGAGAACACAATGAAAAAGACACTTCTTGCTGCACTGATTATGGGGCTAACTGGTGCGGTGCACGCCGAGCAAAAAGTCGTAGCGGGTTACTTTGCGGATTGGCAGTATGCAAATGCAGAAAACCCATACACGGTGAACGATATTCCCGCCGATAAGCTGACGCATGTGATTTACGCGTTTCTTAGTATGTGCGGCCCTCATGCCGGTGCTTCTGAAACGGTACAAAAACTGGTTGCCGAACAATGTGAAGGAAAAGATCCGTATACGGCGATCATTGTCGATACCGAAGCAGCATTAGAAAAGGACTTTGGCGATGTCTCCGTTAACGTGCCATACAAAGGCCACTTCGCTCAACTTGCTGAAATGAAGAAACAACATCCTGATGTCAAAATTCTCCCGTCTTTTGGTGGTTGGACAATGTCCGAACCGTTTCATGCTATGGCGAAAAGCAAACAAGCGATGGATCAATTCTCAAAAACTGCCGTTAAGTTGATTGCTCAATATGATTTCTTTGATGGTATTGATCTGGATTGGGAATACCCAGGTGGTGGCGGTTTAACAACGTCGCCTTGGAACCCTGACACCAAGCTTTCTGATGAACAAAAAGCATCTGAGCGTGAGGCCTTTACCTATTTGGTAAAAACCATGCGTGCAGAGTTAGATGAACTCACAAATCAAACCAAACGTGAATACGAGCTCTCTACTGCTGTAGGCGTTGGCCCAAAAGCAGCAGGTATCGATTGGAAAGCCGCGGAGCCGTACCTAACTAACATGTTTGCGATGACGTATGACTTCCTTGGTGGTTGGGGGCAGCAAACCGGGCATACTACCAACTTGCATGCGACTGAGCGAAGCTGGTGGGGCATGGGCGCAGACGTGTTCATCAACCAGATGATCGAGCTCGGTATTCCAAGTGAGAAACTGGTGATTGGCGCTGCGTTTTACGGACGTGGCTGGCAAGGCACCAAAGACTTCTCGGGTGGCTTACCAACACAAGATCTTGTATCCGAGCAAGGAGCGCAGTTTGGTACGGGTGAGAACGGCTATTTCATGTTTTGGGATTTGGTGAAGAACTATGGAGCGGAGCAGGGCTACGAGTACAAGTATGATGAGCAATCTCAAGCGCCTTACTTGTGGAATCCTGTAAAGAAAGTCTTTATCTCTTACGAAGATCAACGCTCGATCAAAGCCAAAGCAAATTGGGCTAAACAGGCGAACTTAGGCGGTATTTTTACTTGGGAATTGTCAGGCGATCCGAAAGGAGAATTGGTGGAGGTGATGTACCAAGAAATGAATAAATAAAACCTTCTAAGCAAAGCGATCGTAATTATTCAACTACGGTTTCTTTGCTTTGGTTCTGCTTCGTAAAAGCGATCAAGTCTTCAAGCGATAAAGGTTTAGAGTAGAAGTAGCCCTGAATCAAATCACAACCGCAAGCTTTTAACTCATTCAGTTGTTGCAGCGTTTCTACTCCTTCAGCCAGTACTTTCATTTCAAAGTTTTTGCCGATAGAAATGATATTCTTAACCATATTCAGCGCTTTTTTGTCATGCTCAATGTGATCGACAAAGCTCTTGTCAATCTTCACCTCGTCAATAGGTAGCGTACGCAACATGCTTAATGAAGAGTAGCCAGTCCCGAAATCATCGAGCGAGATTTTAAAGCCAAGAGCATGCAAGCGCTCGCAAATTGGTGCGAACTTTTCAAGATCTTCAATAAACAGGTTTTCGGTGATCTCTAGGGTAATCTTTGAACATTCGATGCCGCGTTTCTCAATAGCATTCATAAGATTAGTAATGAATTTGGCGTGAACAAACTGTTTGACCGAGATGTTAATAGACATCTGGATAGATGTATCAATATTACCAGTCAGTTTAGCCATATCTGTCAGGCTATTTTCAATGATTTGTTCACCAATACGAACCATCAACCCTGTGCTTTCTGCGACGGGAATAAATTCACTTGGTGGGACTAAGCCGAGCTCATCATCACTCCAACGAATAAGCGCTTCGACACCATAAATATCGCCTTCTAGGTTTAACTGAGGTTGATAAACCATATGAAGCGCTTGCTTATCTATCGCGAGCCTCAAGCGTTGCTCAATTTTCATTTTACGCAGGTGTGTAGCTTGCATCTGCTGATTGAACAGGCTGTATACGTTGCGTTGTTTTTTCGCTTGATACATCGCAATATCGGCTGAAAGGAGCAGTTCATCTAATGTTTCACCATGGTGTGGATAGCAGGCAATACCAATACTGCAACTGAGCAGGAACTGACTGTCATTGACTTCGTAGGGTTCTGATAGCGCATTTATTAAGTCGCTCGCTAGTCTTTTAACGCTTACTTCATCAATTCGATTCGTTAGAAAAATAAACTCGTCACTGGCTTCACGGATGATTAATCGGCCATCGTTAACAAAGGTGTTTAAGCGGATAGATATTTGTTTTAGAACTTCGTCGCCAAAGTCATGACCATGTGTGTCGTTGACTGATTTGAAATTATCAATATCGATAAACATCAAAGAAAAAGGATTCCCTTTCCCAGAGAGCCAGTGTCGAATGTTTGCGCGTAGGTACTCTCGGTTTGGTAATCCAGTGAGATGATCGTGGTTCGCTTGATAGAGCAAACGCAGTTTTGTTTTATGTTCATTGTTCGCAATGGAGCGGAATAAGGCGTAAAAAGCACCTTGGACGACAAGAAAAACAATCGAGTACAGTGCAAACTGTTCGTAAAATCCGCGCTTAATAAAATTCAAATCTGTCGAGGAAGAGGCCCAAAGATGATAATCAGGAAGGTATCTCAATGTGATTAACTCACTCAGGCGAGAATTGTCGACAACAATATTTAGCGCTCGTGTGAGCTCTTTTAGTTGCGCCATATCCCAGCCTGAATCTTTTGTTATTTGAGCCATAACGGCTTTTATATCTAAATCATTGGCAGGTTTTAGGTAATCTTCTAGGGTTGTATCTTCTGACGAGCTAAAAGTAAGGTAGCCATCACTGCGGATCAATGTGACCCGGTTGTGCTCATTGGCATGGATATCGTTACGAAAAACCGAAGATGAATTCATATTAAAGCCAGCCGTCATCACTGCTTGTACAACACCATCTTTATTTGGAATTGCTTTTCGGATCGGAATCACAAGTGAATCTTGAGCTGGCGTAAAATACGTTCGACCTATAATCATTCGGTCGGAGTTGAGCGCTGCCAAAAAGGTATCACGAGTCAATGGATCTTGTTTTAGATTATGTAGCTTTGCCAAGATCAAGTTGGAGCTTACGGCGATGTAGTCTCCATCGGGGTTGGTTAGGCCGAATCCAATAATCGCCGGATGGATACTGAGCAGTTTGTCCAGCATCGGGCGAGTTTGAACTGCTGCTGTACGAGTAAAGTCATTTCTCTCGACCAACTGATGACCAATGACTTCAAGTAACGATTCTTGTCCTTTCAGAAGTGATTCGACAGAAGAGGCAAACAGCTCCAATTGTAGGAGCTGCTTATCTTTGTACTTATTCAGGGTTGACTCATAATGGTAGCGGCCAAACAACACGAACAGCACGGCGCTTATTGTAAGTAGCGCCATGTATAGTGTCCAAATGTTCTTCTTTAACCTGACCATGCCGCTTCGATAGCTCCTAGATTAGCGAGTAATGGGTAATGAGTGGTCTGCGCCCCATTCTGTCCATGACCCGTCATAGACCGATAAATCACGCCAACCTAACTGGTATGCTGCTAGCAGCAAAATACAGGCCGTTACACCTGAGCCACAACTGAAAATGATTGATTTATCATTATATAACGTTGGTGCACTAAATGCTGGTTTCAATTCCGAGTCTGCCTTTATAAAGCCATTACTCAATAATGTTTGGAAAGGGAGGCAAACAGAATTAGGAATATGACCAGAACGCAGTCCTTCTCTTGGCTCTGGTACCTCGCCTAAAAAACGTGCACGTGAGCGAGCGTCAACAATGTTTGCACTGCAATTGTTTGAGTACTCTAATATTGCATTTGCGTCCAAAAAAGCATGTTTATTTAATTTCCCGGTAAAGTTTCCAAGCTGCTTAGCTTCTGACAAGGCATCCGTGACAGGCAATCCAGCCTCAATCCAAGCCGGGAGGCCACCATTAAGCACTTTGACATTATCGTGTCCCATTGCCTTAAACATCCACCATGCGCGCGGAGAGGCGAGTGTTCCAGAGTTGTCATAAACAATAATAAGGTCTTCGTTGTTCAGGCCAAGTTTCTGAGCGCTGTGATTAAACCCTTCTTCTGTTGGCATCATATGAGGGAGATTGGTATCTGGGAGACAAAAGTCATTGTCGTAGTCGAAACGCAATGAGCCTGGAATCCACTTATTGGTGATCTTTTTCCCTTCTGAAGGAATTTGAAAACGAATACTCGCGTCTAGAAGTTTTACATTTGGTTGGTCTAATAAAGCATGAAGTTCTTTGGCATCGATCAATGCTTGCATGGTTAAATCCTTCTGATTTGGGAAGTCCGCACAGTATCTTTACTCACAGCGAATGAATGAAAGGGATGAGTCAAAACTTGAGCGGGATGCTTGGTGGAACAACGCAATAGAGCCCACTGGACAAGATGCGGGCACTGGAACCGTCACTCGTTGTTGCTCTATCTCAGGTGAATTAATAGTGAGGTACCGACGTTGACCATCAAGGGACTGAGTTAAAGTGTTGCTAATGACGGTGGCTGAAACCGTGTTCTCATCAGTCTGCTTAATGAGCAACAAGAGCACAAGTAGGGCAATGAAACCGCTGAAGACCAACATATAGGTTTTGGGATTATCCAATTTGCGCTCAATTGCTATTGTTTCAAGTAATCATTTTGTTTTACAACAAAAAAATCGCATGTTCAAAGAACGATGCGATTTTGTCTTAAAACCTGTGGCTTGCGCCAATCCCGAGTATCAATGCTCACCAATAGAGCATCTTACATGCGCCATGTCGTATTTCCGGTTGAGACGACTTTTTGCAGAGGTTCTGAGCCATCGTAGAACCAAATTTCGACTAACAGGTTATCTTGGCTATCCGAGGTGGAGAAGTCTAAGTTAGCTTTCCCACTCGTCAGCGCAGCAGAAGCAACATTGCTCGAATATTTCGCTTGGTAGGTTCCAGAGGCATCTTCACGGTACTCCTTATAAATGCTCAGATGTGCGCGCTGTAAAGAGTAACCACTAATATCTACCGCAAGTGAGCTTTCTAACCTTGGGTCATAATCGAACCCATCTGGTACGTCTAAATTTTGCATGCTTGGCTCTTCAACAATAACGGTAGTTTGAGCTGGAGGTGGAGTAGCGCTATCGTTGCTTTTGTCTCCACCGCCGCCACCGCCGCAGGCTGTTAACGCTAATCCCATGATGATTGTGATTAAGTTTTTCATGATGTTTCTCCTATGGAATGTAACGTTTGTTTGCTTTAGGTTGGGTATGCCAGTTTGCTCCTTCTCGCCCACCAGATTCGGCGTAGGTGGCAAACTCTGGGTAAGCGTCAACTAAGTCAACTTTCTCTAGCGGCCAATTCCACTCTTCGACGATAAGCAATGCCCAAGGGAGATTGTTCGCTGTTTTGAAGTACACGCCTTGAGCCGGGTCACTTGCGTCTACGCCCACGCCATATAGGTTTGCGTCATCAAACTGCTCAGTTGGTGCTTGGTCTGGCAAATGTACTTCCCATTTTCTACCTGGTTGAAAGGTGATGCCATCGCCGTGATATGTATTGGGTGTGGCAAAGATAAATGGGTCATAAGGCATGGCCTGTAGCGCTGAGCGGTCGGCCCCTTCCTTAAAGTAGATGGTCAGTGTGAAAGACAACGCGACGTTATCATTACAACCCGTTTGGGTTCTAAAATACGCACATTGACTTTGCGCATACTGACTGAGGTCGTCACTGATAATGAAGATGGCTTCTTCTGATATCGCTTCTAGACCGTTGGTCGGTTGTTCTTTGCCATTAAACGTTAGCTTTGTTAAGCCGTTTTCAATGCTCGCTTTCGAAACGCCAGGTAGACGAATAGCAAAGCCATTTTTATAGCCAGCCCCATAGGCGGCCAGATCTCCGCTAATCTGGATATTTTCCACCGTGCCGTCCATACGTGTTTCAGTCATACGGAACTTAATGACTACGTCATTCATGTCGTAGTCAGCGGTGTAAGGCCAGTTGTCTTCATACGCGACCGTTGCATAGGAATCTGCACTTGGGAAGTGCTGTACGGATACGCCGTTTTCAGTGATTGTGATTGGGTAATCTTCTACTTCACCCGATGTTGATCCGCCATCAAAGTTCAGACCAGTTTGTTGGCTAAAGCGGAATCGGCTCCAGCTAGGACCTGCGGTTGCCAGTTCAGAGACGACAAATGGAAGCGTATTGCTGCCTGCAGAGAGTAACTCATCAGTGAATACTTGCTCACCTTCGTCAGCAAAGTCACCATCTCGGTTCCAGTCAAACCAAGCTGACAAGTAGCCGGATGTCGATGCAGTTACGTTCACCAGTGAACTTAACCCTGGGTCGAGTGCGGCAACAAAGCCGACACCATCTTCATCTGCTGTACCAACTTTGTTATCTCCAGACGGAGCCACTTGTCCATCGGCATCACCATCTGGCGCAATTGTGCCAAGCCAAGTTACACCATCAACAGCGTGGCGTGGTCCGTTAGAAGAGAGCAAGGTAGCGTAAGTGTCAGGTGCGTCACCAAAGTCAATTGGCTCGTCTTCGTCAATAACAGGAGCGTTCGCGCATCGGGCACCGTCATTTTGGCTGGAACTTGGACCGTTAGACACAAACTCTACAGCAGGAACAATGCCCGCAGCGATATTGGCGGCATTATTTTCTGATAAGTCGACGCGATAAATTTTGCCATCCTGGTTACGCGATACGTAGTAGTTTCCGTTTACATCAAAGTAGCCTGCACCAAAGGTACCCGTTTCCCCTGTATTGCCGATCGCGGTTGCTTGGCCTGTTTTTGTATCGAATTTATACAATACGCCAGACCCATTATCGATACCATAGAGCGCACCGTCGCCAGGGTGGAACGCAAAATCGGTTAAACTCACACTTGCATTTGATGTGATTTTATTCAGGGTTAAGGTAGCATTTGGGTCCGTATCTAACGGCGACAGATCAATGGAAAACAGCCCTTTACCTTTGCGATACAAGTAGTATACGTGGTTGTACACGTCGCCGACAAAAAACGTATGGCTAGGAAGCCCTTGTACGTTGAGAGTTTCTGCTTGAAAGTCCTGGCCTAAACGTACGATTTTCAAGTTGGTTGTATCGTAACCATAGATGTATCGATCAGTGAAGTTGAAACCGACGCCGTTAATACCAGATGCTAAGCCCACATCGTCGGTCAGTAACTTGGTTGATCCGGTAACCAGATTAACGCCGTAAACTTGCACTGGGGTCGATTGGAATAAATATGCTTTGCTCGGACAAGTGTCGAATGGCGCTGCGCTTACGTATGCGCTTGCAAACAGAGATCCAAGTAATAGTGATGTCCTTTTCATGATTCGCCCTCTCATTGGTTTGTATGATATGCAATGAAAGGAATGTGCCAGTTTTTAACTTGCTGTTTATAATGAATTTTATATCGGTAAGTTATTTGGTTCGAAATATGAATCTCAGAATAAGAAAAAGCTCAACGTTACGTTGAGCTTTTTGAGAATCTTCATTGATAAGCTGACAGCGTTACTTAGCCACAAACAGGGCAGGTCGGCATTTTCATCAAATTCATTTCCCGCCAGGACATGCTAAACGCATCGAGAATGAGGATCTTCCCTTTTTTGGGTTGGCCGTAATTTGCAATCACCTTGATGGTTTCCATCGCTTGTACAGCGCCAACAATACCCACAACAGGCGCCATGACGCCAGCTTCAACGCAACTTAATGCACTGCTGCCAAATAGCGCGCTCAAACACTGATAGCACGGTTGAGTTGGGTCGTCGTACGTAAACACACTCACTTGGCCTTCCATACGAATGGCTGCACCAGAAATAAGCGGTGTTTTTGTTGCAAAGCAGAGTCGGTTGAGTTGATTGCGAGTGTCGACGTTATCTGAAGCATCGACCACCACAGTGTGTTGTTCAATCAAAGCCTGAAGCTGAATGTCTTCAAGGCGTTTAGCAACGGTGTTTACTTCGATATGAGGATTAAGTTCCCGCAACGCATCCGCCGCAGAGTCAACCTTTTTACGGCCAATATCGGCGTCGTGGTGCAATACTTGGCGTTGTAAATTGGAGAGCTCAACAATATCGTCATCGATAAAAGTAATATTGCCAACACCAGCCGTGGCAAGGTATTGGCTAGAAGCGCAACCTAAACCGCCAGCACCCAAAATAAGCACCGAGCTTTGTTTGAGAGCTTCTTGCCCTTCGAAATCGAACTGGCGAAGAATGATCTGGCGGTTATAGCGCAGCATCTCCTGATCGGAAAGAATATCCACGGTACGTTCCTAGTATAACGTTGAGTTAAACAGTTGGATTTGAACCGTTTCGCCAACTTCCACACGGCCACGTTCACGTTCCAACACAACAAAGCAGTTTGCCAAACTCATTGAGCGAAAGGCTCCTGAACTTTGGTTGCCAGTGGTTTCAACGACAAATTTACCGTTTTCTAGAGTATAGATACCGCGCTGGTAGTCTGTACGTCCCGGCGCTTTCTTAAATGCGGTTTTAGTCGTAGCAGGGATAGACTCAGGTGCGTTCCATTCAGTGTGGCCAGCCAATTTAGCCAACATTGGTTGAACAAGTACGTACATGGTTAGCACTGCAGATACAGGGTTACCTGGTAGCCCACAGAACCAAGCAGTACTTAACTTGCCAAATGCGAAAGGTTTACCCGGCTTGATTGCCAGTTTCCAGAAACCGATTTCGCCAAGTTCTTCAAGAATGTCTTTGGTGTAATCTGCTTCACCAACGCTGACGCCGCCAGACGTTACAACTACATCCGCGAGAGTTTGTGCTTTTTCGAATGTTGCTTTTAGTGTCTCTGGGCAGTCAGGGATAATGCCAAGATCAATCGCTTCACAGCCAAAGTTTTCGATTAGCGGCTTAATACCGTAACGATTACTGTCGTAGATTTGACCCGCCTTGAGTGGCTCACCCAATGGTTTAAGTTCATCACCTGTGGAGAAAAATGCCACCTTTGGCTTACGCACGACGGTGACATGGCTGACACCAAGAGAGGCAATCATTGGAATATCGCGCGGTGTCAGGCGCGCGCCTTTTGCCAATACAATATCGCCTTGCTTGATGTCGTCACCCGTAGGGCGGATGTTATTTTGCGGCTTCACATCCGTTTGATTGAACTGGATACCAGCGTCGGTCACTTCCGTATTTTCTTGCATGATAACGGCATCACAGCCTTCCGGAATTTTCGCGCCAGTCATGATTCGAACACAAGTGCCTGCCGGCCATTCACCTTCAAAAGGCTGACCAGCGAAGGATTTACCTGCCAGAGGCAACACTGTAGACACTTCTAGGTCTTGAATACGAATGGCATAACCGTCCATTGCTGAATTGTCGAAAGGGGGCACGTGAATTAGCGATAAAATATCTTCAGCCAGCACAAAACCCAGAGCGTCAGCAAGAGGAAGAGAAAGTGTCGTTTGGATAGGTTTGATTCGCGATAGCATCTTATCCATCGCTTCTTCAATTGGCATCAAGCCAGGTGCGTCGCAGCAGCCCATTGAGATAATCCTATGTTCTTTTGTTTTGTGGCAACTCTACCATAAAAGGGGACCGAGTAAGAATGTCCACCTATAAAATATGGGTGTAATTATTCAAAAATCCGAGTATCCTTGTCACCCATCCGAAAGGGGTAAAGTTCCTACGGAGCATGAGAAAATAGCTCAGTGTATTCTTGTTATGTGCCTTGGCGTTATAAACATCGGACTGAGCGACTTTAACGCTACGGGATGAAAACACGGCAATTGTATTTCACACCGAGAGTGGTAGTTACAAAAGAGGAAGTGGAATGTCAGGTCTTAGCGAGTCAGCAAAGTTAGTGAAAGAAGCGCTAGAGCAACGCGGGTTAGAAACACCAATGCGCCCTAATGCCGTTAGCCGTGAAGAGAAGAAGGAAAAGATTGAATACCACATGCGTGAGATTCTTGGTCTGCTTCAGCTCGACCTTACGGATGATAGCTTAGAGGAAACGCCACACCGCATTGCAAAAATGTACGTGGACGAGATTTTCTCTGGTTTGGATTACTCCAACTTCCCCAAGATCACAGTTATCGAAAACAAGATGAACGTGAGCGAAATGGTTCGCGTGAAAGACATTACTGTGACCAGTACGTGCGAACACCACCTTGTGACAATCGACGGTAAAGCCGCTGTTGCTTATATTCCTCGCGGTAAGATCATTGGCCTGTCTAAGATCAACCGTATTGTTCGTTTCTTTGCGCAACGCCCTCAAGTTCAAGAGCGTATGACCCAGCAAATCCTTGTTGCTTTGCAAGCATTGCTTGAGTCTGACGATGTAGCGGTGACTATCGACGCGACGCATTACTGTGTGAAATCACGCGGTGTGATGGATGCCACCAGTGAAACCACGACTACAGCGTTAGGTGGTATTTTTAAGAGCAACCCAGCGACCCGTGCTGAATTTCTGCATGGCCTGCGTTAATCAAATCGACAAATAAAATTGAGAGAGGATGGCGAGTTGCCATCCTTTTTTATATCTTTTATATCCAAATCATAGTCAAGTGAGTCGCAATAAATAGTAATTATGCAATTGTGTATTGACAGTCACATTCGTTGCTCTTAATATATGCGCCCAATGAACGGCTACAACTTGTAATCGTTTGTTTTAAAAAGAGATATTTCTCTAAGTTCAGCTGATCTCGGTCAGTTGTCTTTCTTATTTCTAATAATAGAAAGACAACAAATTTGGGACTCGGCATGACTACACAAAGCACTATCAGCACCTCCTCTATTTCAGCTCCAGTTACAGAAAGCAGTTGGCAAAAGAAAGCCATGCTCAGTGTCGCTTTTTTGATGGCGACAACCTCTGTGGGTCCCGGCTTTTTGACTCAAACCGCAGTCTTCACAAATATCTACAAAGTCGACATGGCATTTCCAGTTTTGGCTTCTATTTTTATCACGTTTGGTATCGTGATGAACTTGTGGCGTATTGTCGGCGTTTCTGGCATGCGAATCCAAGACATTGCGAACAAAGTGGCACCCGGCATGGGTTATGGTGTTGGTATTCTCCTTGCGCTTGGTGCAGTGGCGTTTAACTTTGGCAACGTGAGTGGCGCAGCGTTAGGCATCAATGTGCTAACGGGCGTGGACACAACATGGGGCGCACTGTTTACCGGTGTCGTTGGCTGTTTGTTGTTTGTGGTTCATAACGCTTCCAAACGAATGGACCAAATGGCCCGCTACCTTGGCTTGTTTATGATTGTTCTGATCGCATACGTGGCTATGACGAGCTTACCTCCGATGGGAGAGACACTAAGTGCAGCGGTGATGCCTATGGATGTTGGTAGTTTGCTTCTGCCTACGTTGACTATCGTTGGCGGCGCAGTTGGCGGTTACTACACGGGTGCACAACGCCTAGTAGACATCGGCTTGAAAGGCAAAGAGAACGTGCCTTCCATCACCTCAACAGCGTGGGCTGGTATTTCTATTGCGGTGGTTATTCGAATCCTACTGTTTTTGGCAGTGTTTGGCGTTATCGCGACAGGCGCAACGCTGGATACGGCTAACCCTGCGGCGGATGCTTTCCGTCAAGGTGCTGGCCAGCTTGGTTACTTCATCTTTGGCTTAGTACTGTTTGTAGCTTCCATCACGTCTGTGGTTGGCAACTCTTACATGGCTATCTCATTAATTAAGACGCTTTTCCCAGTTGTCGCGCGAAACGAGAAAGCGTGGTGTGTTGGTTTCATTATCCTAACCTCGTTAGGCACGGTAACCATGGATATGCCAATTCTTCTTTTGATGCTAGCAGGCCTAGTGAACAGCATTATTCTTCCTATCGTTTTGGGCACTGTATTGGTTGCGACAAAACGCAAAGATATCGTCGGTGACTACCAACACCCAATGTACTTAACGCTAACTGGAGCAGCGATTGTTATCGTAATGGCGGCATCGAGTTTGACTAACATTGGGAACTTCATGGCGAAGTTTGCGGGTTGATGTCTTATTGATAGAGATAAACAGCGGCCTCAGATGAGGCCGTTTTTTTATGCTTATTTAGAGGGCGACTTAACGATTTCTGGCCAATACATTTTGATGTAACCTGCCGATACCCAAACCACCAACACAGTCGCAATGCTGAGCTCTAAAAAGCCAAAATCGTGTAGCCAGTGCCAATGTGGGTGCGATTCGGCAAAAAAGGAGGTTAAGCGGTGCATCGCAATGGCACTGATCACGGAAGGAAAGGTTACCGCCGCGATAGAAGGTTGAAACTTCAATCGAAGTAAGCGGAAGTAACACAGGTAGATCAATAACGTCATTGTGATAGCAATCCCTGCTAATGCGCCAGTCAGTATCGGATCGGGCAGGGGAAAGTTCACCAAGTATGCCGCCAATGACAAGTTTACCGGTGCGGCCATAATTGCGAGGGTCGGCCTGGCTCGTCTCGGCAGAGATCCGAAAAACACTAAACGATAGAGCACCAGCGGTAACATAAAGAAATAAATGCCAATGCACATCATCGCTAAGGTTTCAGAGAATAGGTTGTGACCCAATTGGGAGCCTGCTAATGAGCTGCTGATCAGTCCCACTGGATAGAGAAACCAGCTAGGTACGATATTCGACATTTTGAAGTTCATTAGCTGAAAGCTAAAAAACAGTACCATCATAGTAAAATGCAGCAAAAGTGCCATAAACCAGAGTGGATAAGCAATGATTGGCGCTACAGAAGCAAGATAATCTGCAAGGATCAGTAACGCCATACTCATGGGTGCCATTAAGCTACCGCTCAATGGGTGACGAATGTCGACCATAAATAATCGTGGATTCGTGGCATATTTTATCAGCACAGGGGCGAGTAAAAGCGCGCCGAGTGACGCTAAAAATGGGCGTATTGGTTCACCAATTTCAGGGACATAGAGTGCCCAAGCTTGTCCTAAACCTATCATACCTAGCGCTAACGCGGCTTGAGACGGCGGAACGCTATAAAACTGCACAAGTCTTCTCCAGTTCAAATCTACTCCATTTGATTTTTGCCTGAATGAAACGAAACGTGATGATTTGGATGAAATGCTCTATTTGAGTAGCGAATACTAGCAAGTTTAGAGAGTGCTTACTCATGAAAGGTGGTGAGGAAATATCAGAGAATGGTATTTTTGTGAGTTTGGTATCGAATATTTGGGAAAGGATGTAAAAATGTAGAGTTTATCGCTCCAAACCCTTCGATAGTTTGGAGCGAAATAATAACAAAGCGAGAATTATGTCGATTGGTTTTCAGGAAGATCCTGCTGACGTAACTTATCGTTTTTGATTGTACGATGTAGCAACTGGCTGTAAATCGGTTGTCCGCCAAACAACTGAGCAATAATCACGGCACCTAAACAAGTAATGATAAGTGGTAGAATTAAGTAGTAGTTATTGGTCATTTCAATCACCAACAAAATGCCCGTGATCGGTGCGCGTACCGTTGCAGCAAACAGGGCCCCCATGCCCGCAATGGCAAATACGCCAGGTTCGATATCAAGCGTAGGAAGCAACACATCAGCACTCGCTCCGAATGCATAGCCAAACAAGGTCCCCAGAGCAAGCATAGGTGCAAAGATACCACCCGGCGCACCAGAGCCAAAGCATAGCAACGTCGTGATGACGCGACCAAAGAAAAGCAGAACTAAAACGGATACCGAGTAGTTGCCATTGGTAATATCAGGAATAAGGCCGATGCCACCGCCAGTTAGCTGTGGCACGTATAAGAGAAGCAGACCAAAAATGCCACCAAGTAGTGAGCCCACGATTAAATAGCGTTTACGATCGTTTTTGTGAATTGCGACAAAACTGTCTTGTGCCACGGTAATCAATTTATTGAAGATCACTCCGAATACGCCAAACAATGCGCCAAGCAATAAAAATAACCAAAGGGACTGAAGCTCTGGAGAGTGATATTGCGGCATTGTGATGACAGCGTCTTGCCCGTTGATGGCGCGAAACACAATGTTGGCCATAATAGCAGAGATGATCACCGCGCGAATTGAGATCAGAGAATAGCGAAACTGAGGTCGCATTTCCTCCACAACGAACATAATGCCTGCGAGTGGGGCATTAAAGGCGGCAGCCAAACCACCAGCGGCACCTGAAGCGAGTAGGGAATGACGAGTATCGTCATCTTTCACACGGAAAATATCGGTCACCATTCGACCAACTGCGCCGCCCATTTGAACTGTCGGACCTTCGCGACCAAGTACCATACCGGAGCCAAGTGCACCCATGCCGCCGAAGAATTTAACAGGTAGAACTCGCCACCAACGCACTGGACGAATGTTGTCCATCGCGCCTTCTATTTCTGGGATGCCTGATCCCGCAGCCTCTGGAGCAAAGCGGTGAACAAGAAAGTAACCAACAAAAGCAAGTAGAGCACTGATCAGTACAGCAGCAAGCCAAAGAGGAAGTACGCTACCGATTTCGCTTCTTAGCCATTCGGTACGGGTTTCAGAAACAAAATGAACCGCAAGTTCGAAGTAAGTGCCGACAAAACCAGCTAGTGTGCCAACGATTGCGGCCATAATCAGGACAGAAAATGGTGTGGACCCTCGAGAGACAAACTGGTTAATCGCATCTTTCGGTACGTGCGCTAACACAGATTTCACAATTCTCTCTCGTTTGGTCATTAACAAGTTCTCCTGTTGCTGGTGGAAGGGACGCGAGAAAGTATACGCTTCGCAGAGTCTAGACCTAATCAATAAAGATGCAATTTAGCTTTTCACTATTGAGTGTTCGAAGTGTCGCGATGTCATTCATTCACCAAGACTGTGCTATTGCTCTCATAATTTGGGATAAAAAACTTGTTTTTTGAGCAAAATGAACCATGCTTTAGGTGTAAAGCAACATGACTGCTTCAGAAGGAGGGATGTGAGGTTTTACACACAATTTGGATGGATTCAAACCCTACGGTAAGTCCTCGTTTTATGTTCGGGATGCATCAATAGACATCTCCGATTCGCACACTCACGATTGAGTAACGAGGTAGAGGCGCACGCAAATGTGCGCCTTCTTAATTTCTGCTCTACAACTTTCCGCACTACCTGCCACTATTTTTATCTTGAACAATTTCTACTAGTCGGTAATGTCTGGGTTCGATGCTAATCAACCAGAGTAATTCATGCGCTTTTATCCTCGAGTCCTGTTTTCTTTATGTTGTTTTTCGGTAACGTTTCCAGCATTTTCGACGCCGAGTTGGTGGCAGGACACGTTGTCTGCAATGCCGTACTCCAATTTAAAAGAGCGTATAGAAACAAGGGGAGGCTGGTATCGCTGTGACGTGCAGCAGCAAGATGCTTCAACGTATTTCAGCACATTTTGTTTGGACGATTTTTCGTACTATCAGCAGCATCTGTATGGTGAAGTTGTGTTGGGAAAGGACAGTGCTCAGTTCTCTTTTTTGACCGAATATCAATGGCAAAGTCTCAATGACTTAATCCTCAATTTAAGAAAAGACGGGTTGGTTTTACGTAGTATAACTATCGGACAAGAGCACTATGACGTCTTTGAAGCGCTGGAAAAGAAATCTTCTGAGCTCGTCGATAAAGAAGTTATCTTGTTGATAAACCGCTATCCGCAAGAAACGATTCGAAGCTTATTTTGGGTAAAACCGGACGAGTTTTCGTCGCCATCACCGTCTTTAAATGTGGAATTGCACAGCGATGGCGAAATTATCGATGTTAAAGTGACTCGTTTTTAGATTCTTTATGGAGAGATAGGAAGGTCACCATCGCAGACTCGTCTAAAAATCCATCCGATTTTTTGTGCGCGCGCAGGTATTGATAGCCAGCGATGAGCTTACGGTGCTGTTGTTCTGCCTCATCTGGCAACGGCTGATTCATAACGTGTTGAAATGCAAGTTTGTACGCATCCATATCTACGACTTCAGCGCGGCGATATAAATAACCACATCCGGTCGCTAACCATTCAAGAGAGCAGTTGGCTCGCATCGCAATTTGATTTGCTTTCGTTAGGCTCGGTTCACTGCCTTTTAAATATTTGCGTATTAAAGCTTCAGACACATCAACGCGTCGTGCAAATCCGCTGATGCTTTCTTCTCCGATCAAGGTGGCTAGGCGTTGGGCAAAAGACATATTTCGTACTCCAGTTCGAATTGCCAAAGTTTACCCGTTGAGCCGATGTGAAAACAAGACTACGATGAATGCAGATCAATTGAAGGAGAAAAACCATGGTTGCAAAAGTTGTGACTGCACCAAAAGGCCCTGAGTTCTCAGAGCTGGTCCAAGGATATTGGCGTGCAGTTGATTGGGGCATGACTGCTCAAGAGCGTTTGTCATTCCTCAAGCAACATATTGAGTTAGGCATTACCACGGTCGATCACGCAGACATATACGGTAATTACGAGTGTGAGAAATTGTTTGGTGAAGCACTTGCTCTCGATAAGAGCGTGCGAGAGCAGATTCAGATCGTCACAAAGTGTGATATCAACCTGTGCGGAGATAAAACACCAGAGCGTAAGATCAATCACTATGATACGAGTTCCGCTCACATCTACCAATCGGTGAATAACTCGCTTGAACGTTTGAATGTGGACGAAATCGATGTGCTTTTAATCCATCGTCCTGACGTGTTAATGGATGCCGATGAAGTGGCTGAAGCATTCTCAGAGCTACACAAAGTGGGTAAAGTGAAGCACTTTGGTGTATCTAACTTTACTCCACGTCAGTTTGAGCTGTTGCAATCCCGTTTAGGTAAGCCTCTTGTGACTAACCAAGTGGAAATCAACCCGCTTAATTTTGAGGTTGCACATGATGGAACGCTTGATCAAATGCAAATGTTGCGCACGCGACCAATGGCTTGGTCTTGCCTCGGTGGTGGCTCAATCTTCAGTGGTGACAGTGAGCAAGCCGTTCGTGTTCGCAACGAATTAGAAGCGATTCGCGAAGAAGTGGGCGCGACTAGCATTGACCAAGTGATTTACGCTTGGGTACGTCGTTTACCATCTAACCCAATTCCAATCATTGGCTCTGGTAAGATTGAGCGTGTGCAAACGGCAGTAAATGCGCTGAATATCGAATTGACTCGAGAGCAATGGTATCGCGTATGGGTGGCTTCGAAAGGTCACGGTGTGCCATAGAAATGACACTTTATTGATGAATACCTTATTCAAGGCACCCTATGAAAGGGTGCTTTTTTATTGCTACGTGATACCGATTTCCCCAGCACTCATACTGAGCGGATAGAGTGGAAGTAAAAACGGATTTTTAATTTAAAATGCAACTTTGTGCTTATTTTTAATGGAGGCGTTTTATCCATGTTTGTTTCATGTCACTAAACAGCGAATGGGATGTTTGCTTTTTCGCCATTTTGTTCACTCATCCATTCATATTGCGTATGCTTATTGAATAAAAAAGAAATAAAAAATCGTCAGTTTTCTCGTATTACATGCTGTAACAATCTGTTAGACTCCGGCGCAGATTGTGGAATATAAAAAGGTGATTGAATGTCTTTTCCCGTACTCATCTGTGATGATTCAGCGTTAGCACGCAAACAGATGGCGAGATCACTACCAGCCACATTGAATGCCGATATTACGTTTGCTATCCACGGAAAAAATGCGCTAGAAGAACTCGAAAAGAACGAGTTTAAATTGATGTTTCTTGATTTGACCATGCCAGAAATGGATGGCTTTGAAACACTAGAAAACATGCAGCGGTTAGGGAATAAAACTCCCGTGGTTGTGGTGTCGGGGGATATCCAACCTAAAGCGAAAGAGCGTGTGTTCGCACTTGGCGCAAAAGCGTTTATTCAAAAACCGATCGCCAAAGATGAACTCAAGAAGGCACTTAAAGAGTTGGTCGAGCCAGAGCCTCGTCCTCAAATTATCACGCCTGTTTCTATTGAGTTACCGATTTTACGTCGTCGCGATATTTATATGGAAGTGGCGAACGTCTCTATTGGTCGAGCCGCAGATGCATTGGCGCGTCACTTTGATGTGTTTGTGCAGTTACCGCTTCCGAACGTTAATATCTTCGAAGTGAGTGAACTACACATGGCTCTCCGTGACTTAGCGTCGCATGACAACGTATCGGGCGTTTGTCAGGGCTTTTGTGGCGAAGGTATTGCGGGTGAAGCGCTGGTGATTTTGAGCGATTCTAGCGTATCGGATCTCAAGAAGTTGATGAAAGTGCCAGCTGACAGCGACGAACTGGAAGAGCTTGAGCTGCTCATGGATATTTCCAATATCTTGGTGGGGTCATTCTTAAATGGCTTAGGCGAACAATCTGAAGTGCGATTCTTCCAAAGCCCTCCAGTGCTTCTTGGTCAGCATATATCAATTGATTCGATCATTGAGTCTACGACGGGCGCATTCAGCCGCACCATGACATTCGAGGTGAGCTACAACATTGAGGGAACGTCAATCCGTTGTGATTTATTGTTTATGTTCGTCGATGAATCTTTGCCGCTGCTCGATAACAAACTGTCATATCTAATGGAGGAGTTCTAATGTTGAATATGCCAGCAGAGTTTGAACAATTCCATTGGATGGTAGACATGGTACAAAACGTCGACATGGGGCTCGTCGTCATTGACCGAGATTATAATGTGCAAGTGTGGAATGGGTTTATGACTCATCACAGTGGTTTGCAATCTCATGATGCAATTGGTCGTTCTATCTTTGATATCTTCCCTGAAATCCCGCAGGAATGGTTTAAGTTAAAAACAAAGCCCGTGTATGATTTAGGTTGCCGCAGCTTTATTACGTGGCGCCAGCGTCCTTACTTGTTCCGCTGCCGTAACGTACGTCCTGTCACTCAGCAAGCGGAGTTTATGTACCAGAACGTTACGCTGAACCCCATGCGTACACCGACTGGAAAAATCAATTCGTTGTTTTTATCTATACAAGACGCGACGGCTGAAGCATTGATGTCTCAGAGTCAGTAGCGATAAAAAACTTTCTCAAAAGCCAAGGTTCGCCTTGGCTTTTTTGTATACTTATAATTGTGTTTCCTAATGCGCAGAACGTGAAGATGGACTTTAATCTCGCCCTAAAACTCTACACCGCAGAACAAGTAAAAAATGGTGAAACGCTGGCAGCGCAAATGGCTGGTGTTTCTATGTATAGCCTAATGCAACGCGCAGGTATGGCTGTGTATGAGCGTTTTTTACACTTGTATCCCAAATCAAAAAATATCTTAGTCATTTGTGGCAAAGGGAATAATGGTGGTGACGGATACGTATTTGCCTCGCTTGCTAAACAAGCGCAACTCAATGTACAGGTTTTCCAACTTGGTGATGTGACTGCGCTCAAAGGTGATGCTTTACGCGCATATCAAGATTGGCAGTCCATCGATGGTGTTAACAATGATTGGGATGAGTGGAATACCGCATTGCTAGAAGCCGATGTGATCATTGATTCCATGTTAGGCACTGGTTTAAGTGGTGAGGTTCGTTCGGAGTACCGTCGCTACATTGAGCAAATCAATCAAATTCACACCCCAGTGATTGCAGTCGATATTCCTTCCGGGTTGTGTGCAAATACAGGTGCTATTTTAGGCGATGCCATTCATGCTGAGCATACTGTAACCTTCATTGGTGTTAAGCAAGGCTTGTGCACCGGACAAGCGAGAGATCGAGTTGGTGAACTCCACTTTTGTGGATTGGGTGTAAATGTTGAGTTTGATTCTATCGAAGTAGAAAGTGCACTAGGTATTGATCATCAGGTTGTTTCAAGGTTAATGCCCAAGCCAAACCCGACAGCACACAAAGGTGACAATGGCAAACTACTTTGTGTCGGTGGTAACCAAGGTATGTCAGGAGCGATTCGTTTATGTTCCTCCGCTGCGGTTAGAGCCGGAGCGGGTTTAACTGCCGCAATTACTCACCCGAGTAGCCTTATTCCACTACAGATTGGCTGCCCAGAAGTAATGAGCCAAAGCATCACCGCCGACTTACTCAGGGATACTGAGAACGACTTAACCAAACGCATTCGCTGGGCTGAAGTATTGGTGTTTGGTCCAGGTTTTGGTGATGATGAGTGGGCTTATCAAGCCTATCAATATCTGGCTCAAGAACAGAAACCTAAAGTTGTTGATGCTGATGGGCTCAATATTCTAGCGATGCTAAGCCAACGATGTGATGGCACTTTGGTGTGCGACAACCAGCGAGTGATTACGCCGCATCCTGGAGAGGCAGCTCGACTATTAAATGTTACCACTCAACAAATAGAAAGTGACCGATATTCTGCTGCAAGACAACTGCAAGAGCGTTATGGCGGTGTGGTGGTTTTAAAAGGTGCGGGAACGCTTATTTACGATGGAACGAGAATGTACGTCTGCCTAGCGGGCAACGCAGGAATGGCGACGGGCGGAATGGGAGATGTGCTATCAGGTGTTATTGGTGCATTGCTAGCTAAAGGGTTACCCATTTCCATCGCGGCACGTTTAGGTGTGGTACTCCACAGTCATGCTGCCGATATAAACGTGAGTCAGCATGGTAAAATTGGTCTTTTGGCAAGTGATGTCGTTAGCACTCTTCGTACCGCTATCACCCAAGAGCTCTATCGAACTTAATTATATTTCATGCATTGTTGAGAAAATTGGTCGATTTTTTTGAGTACTTTTTACGAATTAGCAGGGTATCTTAGCATTAGGTGATTGAGTTTTAGGCAGATTTGAGAGGTTGTGCGTTTTCATTTTAAAGGTATGACGCAAAGGTTTGCGCAATAGGTTAACTTAAACGTTTTCTTAAGTTGTTGATAATTATAAATAATGAGAAAAAATAACGACTTGAGGAGTGTTTTTGATATGCGATTATCAAGATGGTATCACAAAAAAAATTCAAATATCAGACTTGTAGGAAATAAATCACAGCCTATAATGCTGAAAACCGGAGCGTCTGCCAACGCTCCGGTTTTTTTGTGTCCGAAGAACAGTGAACTCGTCTGCCAACGAAATCACTACGCACTCTGAGATGACACATATACATATGAATCAAGGAATTACACAATGCGTATCGAACAAGAACTTAAGTTAGGTTTTAAAGATGTACTGTTTCGCCCGAAACGTTCTACCCTTAAGAGCCGTTCTCAAGTAAATTTAACCCGCGATTTTACATTCAAGCATAGTGGTCGTCAATGGTCTGGTGTGCCTGTAATCGCAGCAAACATGGATTCGGTTGGTAGCTTTGCAATGGCTAAAGCGCTAGCTGAGCATGGTGTAATGACTGCTGTTCACAAACATTACACGGTAGAAGATTGGGCTGAGTTTGCTAAATCAGCTGATAAAGCAACCCTGAATAACGTAATGGTGTCTACGGGAACATCTGACGCGGATTTCCAAAAAACCAAAGATATTATGGCGCTTTCAGATGAATTTATTTTCATCTGTATCGACATTGCAAATGGTTACTCAGAGCATTTAGTCGAGTATGTTGAACGCGTGCGAGCAGAGTTCCCAGACAAGGTGATTTCTGCGGGTAACGTGGTTACTGGTGATATGTGTGAAGAGTTGATCCTCGCTGGTGCAGACATCGTGAAAGTAGGCATTGGCCCTGGCTCAGTTTGTACAACTCGTGTAAAAACGGGTGTTGGTTACCCGCAGCTTTCTGCAATCATCGAGTGTGGCGATGCAGCGCACGGCCTTGGTGGCATGATCATCGGTGACGGCGGTTGCTCATGCGCAGGTGATGTATCCAAAGCATTCGGCGGCGGTGCGGACTTTGTTATGCTAGGCGGCATGTTAGCGGGCCACGAAGAGTCAGGCGGCGAAGTGATCGAGAAAGACGGCGAGAAGTTCATGAAGTTCTATGGAATGTCGTCGAAGAGCGCGATGGAGAAGCACTCAGGTGGTGTTGCTGGCTACCGCGCAGCCGAAGGCAAAACCGTGTTATTGCCATACCGTGGCAGCGTTCACGGCACTATTCAAGACATCCTTGGTGGCGTTCGCTCAACTTGTACATACGTGGGTGCAGCAAAGCTTAAAGAGCTAACCAAGCGTACTACATTCATCCGCGTTCAAGAACAAGAGAACAACGTGTTCGGTAAAGAGTAAATCGACTGAATGTAACAAGTGTAAAAGCAACCATACGTTATATCTATAGCAGATAAAACTATACTATATGCAGCTATGAGCCAGAGTGAGATTGATTTCTTACTCTGGCTTTTTTGCTTCTCATTTGTTTGCGCTTCAAAATTAACTCTAAGCGATTTTAATAGTTGGTCGAGATTCGACTTGTTCAAACGGTAATGATGTTGTAACTGGCATGAGCTGTAAAACGCTTGAAATCTGACAGTCTCTATTTAATCCAATATAGTCTTTGACATTGGCTACTCGCCAAGTCATGTCTCCGTAAGTACGCAGATAGAACGCGGGTGACTGATGACTGTTATGTCTAATAACGCTCCATTGGGTGATATCACTAAAAAAGACTTCAGGGTTATCGGATGTCTCAAACTCATTCGCCATGATGCCCAAAGGTATATCAACGCGATTAAGTAGCTTTTGTCCGAGTGAGAAGGCTTCGTCGAAGTTAGTTGGTTGTTCGCTTAACTGCTTAATTGCATAGGTTTGTACAAATCGAGACGGCGGTGTTGGGTCGGCGGGTAGACCCATCAAGCCAGCGCCATTGATTGATTGAAGTGGGCCAGGCACTTGGACATGACGTTGCATGGTTACTTCATTGTTCGGTTCTGGGTTGTAGTTGCGCAAATTGGAAAAATAAGAGAGGTGATTGACATGCCAATGGTAATTTGGGCAGTTAGTCATTACTCCAACGTAGGAGTGGTCCACAACCACTTTATAATCATCAAAGTCGTATTCGGTACATTGATAGCGTGCTTGCTGATTTTCCTCTTTGCTGAACATATCGCTTTCTTTAAATGCTCGATAGATATGCATATTACCGTTAAGAAACTCAATGACCGCACTGTCATTATTTGCATCGTGAATCACGAAATGCTGGTCCAACGTCATGTTGTCACTCTCTGTTTCACCAGTTGAAATAGTCGAGTTAAACACGTAAACGGGGTGAGTAGTGAAGTACGTCACCATCTCGTCCACAGTATTAAACGTAGACAAGATAAAAGTACCAAACAGGCAGCTGCCTAATGCAAAGGCATCATCAGGGATGTGAGAGGTCGATACATTTTGATTGAGAATGGGCAAGTATAGCGATCCGACGGAAAGGCCGGATTCATTAATGCCATCAGCTGTTAAAAGAGGGTTATTATATCGGGTAATGGCGTTGCAGTGGATGAAGCTTAATTTTCCCTTCCAACTTGCTTTAAACTCACATTCTTTACTGTGACGTTGTGGCGGCTGACCATTAAAAACACGGTCGGCTTTTTCATCGGAAGTAAAGGTCGTAATTTGGTAAGTTTGTTGGGCTCTAAACCAAATCTCGGTCTGAAGGTTAACTGCAAACTCCATGGTTCTAGCGGATAAGGTTTGGTTGTTGCAACCATAATTGATATTCACATCTGTACACATAGCCATGCTTTCCGTTGTTTATTTTGAATGATGCATATCCAAGAAACTCTCTGAATCAAATGCTTAGAGATTACGTGGATATAGAAGAATTGCGCTTTAATAATGGTTTTAGCCATTGAGATAAGCGCATGCTATTAATTTAAGCATTCAATCAAAAAACGTCAGTAGCAGTTTAGTATCAGTTGATAGAGTTAAAATAAAAAGTGATGTATTAAGTAAAAATCTTTGATCTTAGAACTCAATAATATATTTATTTTTTCAATCTTGGTTACTCTAGATTTAAAGTTGATTTTAAAAGTGATTTGTATTGATTCGATTATCTTGCAGTGGTGATATAAAGTGAGAACATAAAGTTAACAATTTCAGATTGTGATTGAAAATGGGGAGGGTTTTCAATCCAAATACCGAGAAATGAAACTGCCCGAGAAGTTGTGCAACTGTCTCGGGCGAAGTGATGAATCGGGTAAGCGGCTATAAAGTTTTCTCACAAGAACCGCTAAGTGGTGGAGATATTTTTAAATTATCATTAAAGATTTCCACAGCGACGGGGCCTTTATTTTCGTCTTTTGCATAGAATGCACAGGACTTGTTCCCAGTATAGGTTTCACCTGCCTTTTTGAAACTGTAGTACCAGGAGTCATGGGTAGCGGCACCGGATTCAAAACTAGCAGATTCAGATTGTTCGCCAGTATTCAAGTCGAAACGGACCTCCATTTCCGGAGAGTCTTTAAATCTCACATATCCGGTGATTTTATCGCTGGAGTTATTTTTAACGTAAAATGAACCCTTAGTTGTCATAATTTTTCCTCTTTTTTTAATTTCTATACGTAATAGAACGGCCAAATGACGGTCTGTTAATATATGCTTCTTAAGATGCATATTGATGTTAAATGATGGTCTTATTAGTTCTAAGATGATTAAACTTATCCTTAGCGTATTTCTCTTTTATACCGATTAAGTCGCGGTAGCTTCGATCAAAATAAACGCTTGTGGGAATTGCCGGATCTTTAAAGCTGATGAAGGCACCATAGGTTCCCGGTATATCAGCTTCTCTGGCTTTATCAATCCAGTCCATGGCTCTGTTTACATCAACAAGTACTGGGTTATTTTGTAGTTCTAGTTTTTGCTTTATCTCTTCATTCCACCAGGTTTGGTATTGGACTGTATATTGACACTGGCGGTAGGGGAAAGATATGTCTTCAAGGTCGTCTGAGTGATGATAAAAGCCACCAGTGATCGCACCTAAGGTTACGTAACTAAATAGCCCTTGATCGCGGTTTTCTGGCTTTATCAAAGGTGAAGTTAAGCTTTGCAAAAGTGCAGTATAGCCTTCTGCTTTAAGACCTCGCTCTGATACCAATCGCGAAGTGATTTTGTGAGGTGCTGGGGCGTCATAATCTGGAGGGAAAGGAGAACCGCTTTGACACAAAGAATCGCGCCCCCATGTGCTCATCAGGGAGTGATCGTATTTCTTCCCGTCAAAATCAGTGCCATGTGCTTCATAGACTTGAACTAAATCAGGGGAGCAAGCGCCAAATTGAACGGCTATAAATTGGTCAAGATCTTGCACTGTTCCTTCCCAGTAACCGTACATAGTGCAGTGATGGCTTATTGTGTCGATATCGCAATGGTTAGGTAATTCAGGCAGAGCATCAATTTGCAAGTTGGTGCCGAGAAGTTTAGCCGTATCGAGACTTTTTATAGCCTGTTCCCAATTTTTTAGCACATCTATGGTAGGGTGCGATGGTATTGGCTGAAGCATACCGTTGATTTTTTTGTAAAGGTTCCACTCAAGTTCGAAGCGGTGGATCTCTTTGGGTAAAGGGAATGTTTTTACGCGTAGCTCGGTAACAATGCCATAACTCATGCCTCCGCCGCCTCTTAGTGCCCAAAATAGGTGGGGGTTGGACTCTGCTGAGACTTCTGTGATCGTACCATCACCCAATACCACGGTTGCACTCACTAGGTGCTCACAACACATGCCGTATTTTCGCGTCCAAGGGCCCCATCCTCCGCCTTGAATATAGCCAGTCAACCCAACTGTGGCACAGGTTCCATGTGCAATCATTCGATCATGCTCTGCAAGTTTTGGTGTCAGTTGATAGAAGCGATAGCCAGCACCAATGGTGGCAATATTTTCACACAATTGAAAGGTCTTAATTCTGCTCACGTCAATCAAAATGACGTTGTCACCACTGCATTCACCTGCGTGATCATGCCCTCCTGAGCGAACACGAATCGGGAGACTGAATCGAGTTGCTGTTAGATAGGCTTGTTGAACTTCTTGCGTACTTTCGCACATGACAATGACAAAGGGTTGGTGTTGATAGCGAGTATTGAAGATGAGTGACTCGACTTGATATTGGTTCAAACCGGGAACCGGTGAAATCGTGTTTTCAAGAGGTGTCAGTAGTCGCTCTTTAGGAAAACCGCATTTATCCATTTTCTGAATAAACAGTTTGGCATTATTGATTGAGATTGAGTACGCGTTAAGTACAGCGAGGCGTTGTATTTGAGGGTTAGGGTGCTGTTCTACCACTTGGTTTTCTTTAGTTCCCTGCATCCATTCTTGTTCCATTATTTTTTCCATTTGGCTTATGTATTGAATAGTTGTTTAAATATTAACTCGCACGCATATGTTCGCCATATCAGTTTGGTATCAGTTGTTCTGTACAAATCGCCAAAAGCATCAGCGAGAGAGCAATAATATCTGGTTGATGAAAAGAACGAGCGGCATCTGCGTGACCTTAGATAATTTATGTAGTCAAGTAGATCTGATCCTAAAGTGATACTGAACTTGAATGACGTGTTATCTACATTGAATGGGTCACTAACGACAATAAATTCAGTTGGAGAACACAATGAAAATGGAATCAAAAGAATCACAAGCAATTTTTACTGCTCATTATCAAATTGGTAACGGCTTACCTGGAGGAGTGAACTTCGATGTTAATCTACTCGTGGCCAGCGAAGACAAATCAATAGTGGGTAAAGGACATATCTTTCAGGCCATTAACCCACCGTTAAATGTGGTGTCTGATCTCAATGGCAGTTTCAACTATCAATGCACGATGCGTGATTGTCATATCATGGTGACGTTGCAGGGCTACCAGCCTTACCTAGGCATTGCTCCTCTAGGAGCAGATCTTCACAACGTAACGCTCAACATCCTACTTAATGATGATTGGAAGTCAGGCGTGGCATTCTATCGATATAAAAATAGTTCAGGTAAATGGGTTGAAGTAGCAAATCAACGCGTTACTCTACTTTTACCTGAGCATGTTCCTAGCATCGAAAACTTTAAGGTGGAGCAAAGTGAGCATGCGCCAGCATAAATCTAATCAGCGATGACACTGTGACAAAACACAGATATTCGATGGTTTCGAATATCTGTGTTTGACGAGGTAAATCGAGCAAACAAGATGATTTGACAGTGCAATTAGTCGACTTTCTTCGTTTATTGAATATTTCATGGTTGAGTAGATGTGAAGAGCCAATGGTCGAGCTCATCAACACTTATTTGAGCCTGGTTCAGTTGATGCTTACGCGCGGCCTGATTGAAGTTTAACAACTCAGAGACGGAGCTGGACTGGTCGAGTAAGGCAAGCATCAGATTCGCTTGTTCAATATAAAAATCACCCCATGGATGCGGATCTTCTCGGGTGAAGTTAGCAAGCTTATCGCGATATTTTCGAAGTAGCGTAGGCTGCTTATACTGCCACGCTACTTGGATTCCTTGTTGGTAAAAGCGTAAATAGTTATGACCAACACAGGTAGATTCTAGCCAAGCCTCACCAGTGCGCAAAGCGGAGAGGGCTGTTGATTCATCGCCACAAATAAGTGCCTTGGTAGATACGAGCCAAGGACCAATAAAATTGTGTAGCTTATTGATATGAACAAGATCTAGAGCCGTGTCGATGTCCGAAAGGGCTTTCTCCTCTTTTCCCTGATACCAGTGCAATCTTGCACTGGACTCCAAAAGAAAAGCGACAAATCGATGAGCATTAAGCTGTTTTGAAAGTTGCAGAGCGGTCGAGATTTCGTTTTCAGCTTGCACCAATACATTACGGTCGAGAAAGATCCATGCTGCCGTAAGCCTGGAAACAATTTCTGCTCGGCGGTTTGCCGTGAGATAGGCAAGATTCGAGGCATGCTGAGCCTGTTTTAGTGCTTCGTCAGATTGCAGTTGATAGATCATCACTGTCGCCAGCATGTAGCGATTGGCAGTTTCAATCGAAAGCAACTGATGCTCTTCACACAGTTGCAAACACTCGGTTAAGTGCTCGTATGAGCGAGCCATTTTTCCTTGTGCGTAGGCACAATCACCGAGGCCGCCAAGCGATTTTGCTTTCGCGCGAAAACAGTTTGCTCGCTGACTGTAATCTAATGCAAGTAAATGTTCTTTCTCACATTCGTCTAGCTGCCCAGTAGGGAACAGCATATTACCTCTCATCGAGTGGATTTCACACAAAGATTTATTTAACGTCAGTTTTTCGCACAGGGCTTGGGCTTGGTCTAAAATCGACATCGCTTGTACAAAGTTATCGGTTAAGCGGTAGGGGTTAATGAGGTCTAAATAGTATTGAACACGTTCAGGATCATTTTCTGTGTGATGAACCGCTTGCTCAAGAACCTCAATACTCTCTTTGATGCGTCCCATCGAATACAGGCAGTTTCCTTTCATATTTAGTGCATACGCCATCTGTTCTTTAGGTGACTCTTTAATAGCGAACTCAATAAGTGTCAGTGCTTTTTCAAACTGATAATTACTCAGGTAATGTTTGGCGGTCTGTTCAAGAACAGTAAATACACCTTCGACCTTGGCATGATTAATATGGACGGCATATAAGAATCGATCTCGGTTCTCATACCATTTTGCGCAGGCCATGTGTATTTTGGAACACTGTGACTTGTCTATTTGACGGAAAACAGCATTACAAATCAAATCATGATGGAAAAGGTATTGATCGCCATTGAGTTTTACTAAGCCAGCATCGACTAACTTATCTGGCACGTAGCCGGGAATTCGAGTGATTTCACGCAGTTGCTCCAGTTGAAAGCACTGCCCTAACACGGAGGCAGTACAGAGTGCTTGTCGATCTTGGGCTGGAAGTTGAGCTAATTGTATCGAAACTAAATGTTCCAATGACTCCGGAACGTCTTTATCAAACTGAGAGCAAAGCAGTGTTTGGCGCAAGTATAGAGGATGGCCTTTCGCAAGCTTTATACAGTCATTGATATGTTTATTCTGTTGGCATGTGATTGAGCAAGCTAACTCGTAAGACTCTTCAGATGATAACTCCCTAAGTTCGATTAGATTCACGTTGGTAAACCAAGATTGTTTGGAACTAAGTCGTTTTTGCTGCCTAAACGTCAGAAAGAGCAAAATATTGGTGTTTGTAATATGAGGTAGCAGTGTCTCAAGAAACGCCAACATTACCTCGTCGGCCCAATGGACATCTTCAACAATAATCAAGTGCGGTTTGCTGGTCTGCCGTTGTTGAATTAAGAAAGGGATAGATTGCTCTATCGTTTGTTTCAGCGTTTGGAACTCCATTAAGTTCAGCAACTGCTTTTCTGATTCGTTGAGTGCTACCCCCATTAACCAATAAAGGCAGAGGTGGAAAGAAGAGGGAATTGATGACTCGACAGTTTGCTGACGAATAGAATCATCGGTATCTTCACGAGTAAATGAACAAATTGCCCGAGTGAATATATTTTGAGGGGACAAGAGATCAGCACTACCATGATTCAGGATTTGAATCTCTGTGGTTAAACACGAAGATCGATTCAAAGACGCAATGACCTGGTTGAGTAGGCTGGTCTTTCCTATCCCTGCGGTACCAGTAATACAATACGTTTGGCCTGCTTCTTGTTTTTGCCATCGCTTGATTCCGCTATTCAATGTTTCTAGTTCAAGTTTACGCCCTACAAAACAGTCAGTATGGCTTTGGTGTAAGGATACAAGATGCCAGTTGTTGAAGTCTGGCTCTCCTGTTAGAAACGGTTTTATTGGTCTGGCACAATTGGACGAGATAAAGCAAGGACAAGCAGCTATTTCTCCCCAAGGGATTTTAACTAGGATTTCATTGAGTGGGGTTATCGCATTCGGATGTTCCGATAGCTCAGTGACTCGATGCTTGTATTTCACATTGATAAAAGACCGAATCGAAGCCGAAAGAGCAACCTGTAATTGAAGGGCTAGTTGTCGAATTCGTTCAAAAACATATTCGTCCGATTCCTGTATAGACCAAGTAAGAACAAACGTCCGGTTTTGTATTATGGGTGTAGTGTTTTGGCTGAAAAGTAATGTTTGCAGAGTCTTTGCGGTCAAATCACACTTTGCTTCGATTGCAAAAATAAAAAAATATGGTGGTGATGAAGGCACATTTGTAAGTAATGGTTCTGAGGCGCGATCTATTAAGAGGTCCTCTAGGGGGACAGAAAAGTATTCCGCGAGATTGGATGCGGTACGATACAGCACATTCGCCCCAGACTCTGCTCGCTTTATGGAAGCAATAGATACGACAAAACCCTGTTGAAAGCATTCTTCCGCCAGTCTTTCTTGGCTCAGTCCTAATTTCTTTCTCAGTTCTTTGAGTCGTAATACGTTGAGTGGAATTCTTCCATCCCTATTTGCCATATTTCACTCCGTTGTAACGTATAGCTTTTCCCAGTAAACCTGAATCGATTGGATATGTTGAGTGAATAAATTTATCTTATTTCACCACATATAATACTAGTAGTTAAAATGTTATATACGAAAATGAAATGGGCATTTTAATCTTCAAACTACCTTAATTTATTGTTGTATTAGTGGTGTTTTCGTTATTAATAATTTTGATAATTATTGTTGTGAATTCATGTTTTTATTAATAAATTTTTTGAAATGTCTTTAAATGTATGTCTTTTAAAAGATTGCACACCTTCAACTTATATTGGACTGCATTGAACTTTAACAATTAAATTCTTTAATTTTAGATATAT
>NZ_JAMQWD010000044.1:0-789 GCF_024744415.1 Vibrio sp. RM-41-2B
TCAGTAGGAATGGTATGATTTTTGACGAATGGAAAAATAGAGAAATCCACAAAGGAAAATTTTTCATAACAGATGGGGTTATCGATATCGATAGGTGGGAACAGTCAAGTTTTAAGATCCTATTTATACTGAAAGAAGCATACAGTGGTACTCCAGACTCGGAAGGAGAATGGGACTTAGCTAGTTATCTGAATCAAGGCTTACATACCGTGCGAGGTAAAATGTGGAAAACAGTATCCCAATGGTGTTTAGGTATCCAAAAATTAGTGATCTCGGGCGAAGTCTGCATTTTTGATGAAAGTTACAAGGGAAATATGGAGTTTGATGATGCACTTCGTGGTTGTGCTGTCATAAATTTAAAGAAAAGTTCAGGCTATAGTTCATCTAACAATGCTGATCTTCGCCAGTATGTCGAGAATGACTGGGACTTGATTGAGGCACAAATTGATGAGTTGAAGCCTGACCTGATAGTTTGTGGCTCCACTTGGCCGTTGATTAAGTCAAAAATACCTCATGAAAAGTGCGGCGAGTGGTTGTATAAAAGTGACAGACATTACTTCGTTGATTTTTGGCATCCTGCTAATCAATATCCCAATAAGCTCAACTATTACTCTTTATTAACTGCTCTGAAGCTAAGTATTCAAGAGTGGCGACCAGAGACATAACAAGCAATTTAAGAGGGATTCACAACGCTTGGCATTTTTGCTTCTACTTCAAATTTAGTGTTTATGGCACAATGCTTTAGGTGTGGGTGGAGGCGTTGTTCACCCCTTAATTGGGCGTTATGTT
>NZ_JAMQWD010000045.1:0-588 GCF_024744415.1 Vibrio sp. RM-41-2B
TCCACCCATGCTAGCTCACCATAGGTGCCCGTAACGGTGGTGTTTGCAAAAATCGGATCGTCGCCATTATCAACATCAGAGATGGTGATAGTGCCTGTTGCGGTTGCAACATCACCGAGATTGCCTTCGGTCACCGACCCCTTAAACGTGCCCGTCACGACTGGCGTGTCTTCGGTGCCCGTAATATCAATCACGATGTTTTGTTGGGTGCCATCGGTTGCCGTCAGGGTGATGGTGTCTTGCACCTGGTCACCCTCGTCCAGCTGTTGAACCTGGCTTTGGTCCAACGTATACGTCCACTTTCCATCCACCAATACTAGCTCACCGTAGGTGCCCGTAACGGTAGTGTTGCTGAACACTGGCTCATCGCCATTATCAACATCAGAGATAGTAATAGTACCTGTTGCGGTCGCGACATCACCGAGATTGCCTTCGCTCACCTTGCTGGTAAACGTACCGTCAACAATAGGCGTGTCTTCGGTGCCCGTAATATCAATCACGATCTTTTGTTGGGTGCCATCGGTCGCCGTTAGAGTGATGGTGTCTTGCACCTGCTCCCCCTCGTCCAGCTGTTGAACCTGGCTTTGG